>JBBITY010000271.1:0-5073 GCA_037440565.1 Desulfurellales bacterium | reverse complement strand
GCGCTCGAGCAAGGCGCACGGCAGCAACGCCGAGGTCTTCGCGATCGGCGTCGATACGATCAAGTCGTTGCTCTACGGCCGCTTGAGGAAGATCGCGGAGCCGGGCCCGGGCTACTTCCACTTCCCGGGCTGGGCGGACGACGCTTTCTTCGAGCAGCTCACGTCCGAGACGCTGGTCTACCGGAACGTCATGGGCCGCAAGGTCGCGATGTTCAAGCCGAAGTCGACCAGCGTCCGGCAGGAGGCGCTCGACGGCACGGTCTACGCCTACGCCGCGATGATCGGCCGCGGCGGCGCCGAACTCCTGGCCGCGCGCGCCGCGAAGGCTGTGACGCCGGATGAGCCGGACGGCAACACGCCGCCCACGGAGCCGAAACCCGAGCCGGTCTCGGTCGCGCCGCAGGTGAAGGAACGCGAGCAGGCGATACGGCGGCCGGTGTCGCGCCGGCCGAACTGGATCACCGGATTCCGAGGTAGACGATGACGACGGCACCGACGCAGAGGCCAGATCAGCTGATCGCCGGCGACACATGGCGATGGACGCGCGACCTGGCTGATTACCCGGCCGGTACGTGGACGCTCACGTATTACTTCGAGAACAAGGACGGCATCTATTCCAAATCGGCAACGGCCTCCGGGACGACGCAGTCGATCTCCATCGATGCCGCGACGACTGCGACCTACAAGCCTGGCCGCTACCGGGTCTTCGCGCGCGCGACTGACGGCACTACCACCGAGACGGTTGCGTCGGAGACCGGCTGGCTCGACATCCTCCCGGACTACACGGCGGCTGGCAATTACGACCACCGTTCCTGGGCAGGGCGCGTTCTGGATGCGCTCAAGGCGACCTACGAGGGCACGGCGTCGATGGACCAGCTCTCCATGTCGGTGAGCGGGCGGTCGATCTCGCGCATGAGCAAGGCGGAACTGCGGCAGGAGATCGAAGCCTTTGAGCGACGTGTGCAGCGCGAAGCCGACGCCGAGGCGATCAGCCAGGGCTCTCCGGCGAAGAATCGGCTCCTGGCGAGGGGCTGACGTGAAACTGCTGGATCGGATTGCACGTCGGCTCGGTTATGTCCGTCCGATGCCGCGGCGCCGCTCCATCGACGCCGGCACGATCGCGAGACTGACCCAGTCTTTTAGCGGATCGACGCTCAGTATTGATCGCGAGATCTACGACCGACTCGAGACGGTGCGCGCACGGTCGCGTGATCTGTCCTACAACAACGACTATATGCGCAAGTTTCTTGCGCTGTGTCGGACGAACATCGTCGGACCGAACGGCTTCGCACTGCAGGTGCGAGCGAAGTTCCCGGACGGCAAGGCGGATAAGACCGGCAACGACGCCGTCGAGAATGCGTTCTGGCGCTGGGCACGACGCGGAGCGTGCGAGGTATCCGGCAAGTACTCTTTCACGCAGCTCTGTCAGCTCGCGGCGATGGCGGTCGCGCGGGATGGCGAGGCACTGCTACGCAAGGCGTATGTCGGTCCATTCGGCTTTCGTTTGCAGCTCGTCGATATTGATCGGCTCGCGATCAGGAAGAACGAGCAGCTTGCTGGTGGCGCGGTCATCAAGATGGGCGTTGAGCTCTCCGCGCTCGGCGAGCCGGTGGCCTATCACCTGACGCGCCGGCATCCTTCGGATTCGTTCGTCAGCAGCTATACGAACGCCGACATCGAGCGAGTGCCGGCGGCTGACATCTACCACATCGGCATCTTCGAGCGGCCCGAGCAGACGCGCTGTCTGCCATGGGCCGTATCGGCGATTCTGCGCCTTGAGCATCTCGGCGCCTACGAGGAAGCGGCGGTCATTGCTTCGCGCTACGGCGCGGCGAAGATGGCGTACTGGACCCAGGGGGATGCCAACGGCGAGTCCTATGCAGACTCGACCGACGACACGGGCCAGTTGTTCACCGACTTCGAGCCTGGCGAGATCAGGATCGCACCCAATGGGGCGAAGCTCGAGGCGATCGACTGGAAGTATCCGCACGAGCAGTACGACGCTTTCGTCAAGGCGTGCGTGCGCGGGATTTCTGCCGGCATCGGCGTGGCGTATTCCTCGATCTCGAACGATCTCTCGGAAGTCAACTATTCCTCGATCCGCTCCGGCGTGATCGACGAGCGCGACGGCTGGATGACGATGCAGGGCTGGTTCATCGAATCGCTGCTCGAGCCGGTATTTGCCGACTGGCTGCGCATGGCGCTGGCGAGCGGCCAGGTGCGCACGAGCTCCGGCGGTCTCATCACGGCCGAGAAGTTCGACAAGTTCAACGTGCCGGAATGGCGCGGGCGCCGGTGGCAGTGGGTCGATCCGAAGAACGACATCGATGCAGCCATTGCGGCGGTCAAAGAGGGCCTGCGCTCGCGGCGCGAGATCGCAGCAGAGCAGGGCCGCGATCTCGACGCGGTATTCGACGATCTCGCGGCGGAAAACGCGCTCGCGAAAGAGAAGGGCATCACGCTGGGCGAAGCGCCCGCAAAGGTGAGCAATGGACAAGAAGCGGCAGGACAAACTGCAGCGTAAGGCGCCGCCGACTGGCGAGCGCCTCGAAAGGATTTTTTCGGTCGAGAAACGTGCGATCGATGAGCAGGCCCGAACGGTCGAGCTTGCGTTCTCGTCGGAGTACGGCGTCGACCGTGGCTGGGGTCTCGAAATCCTGGACCATTCGGAGAGTGCGATGCGCATGGGCCGGCTGCGCGATGGCGGGCCGGTCCTGGTGGAGCACAACCCGAAGGATCACGTCGGTAGCGTGATGAGTGCCGATGTCGGCGCGGACCGCAAGGCGCGGGCCGTGATCCGCTTCGGGCGCAGCATGCGCGCGAACGAGGTGTTTCAGGACGTTACGGACGGCATCAAGTCGAAGATCTCCGTGGGCTACATGGTCCACAAGTGGGAGATCAACGAGGACACCGAGACGTGGCGGGCGACCGATTGGGAGCCCTACGAGATCAGTTTCGTTTCGATTCCAGCGGATCCGACGGTCGGCGTCGGGCGGTCCGCTAACACCATTCCCGACGCCGAAAAACCCACTGGAGACAGGAAAATGGACGAGCAGGATCCCAAGCCGGCCCCCGCGCCGGCACCCGCCGCAGCGCCGGCGGTGGACATCAAGACCATCGAGAATCAGGTGCGCGAGCGCGAGCTCAAGCGCATCAATGATCTCGAGGCGATGGGCAAGACCTATGCCCGTTTCGGCGGCGAGGAGATCGCCCGCAAGTGCATCGCCGAAGGCAAGGGCGTGGCGGAGATGACCGCGCTCGTGCTCGAGCGCGTGAAGGCGACGCCGCCTCCGTCGGCCGAGATCGGTCTCACCGACAAGGAGGCAAAGAAGTTCTCCATCGCGCGCCTGATTGCGGCGGCGATCGCGATTCGCACGGGCTCGGAGAAGGATGCGCCGGCAATCGCTGGCTTCGAGCTCGAGGCTTCGGAGGCCGCGCGCAAGCAGTACGGCTCGAAGCGCGGTCTCGTGACGATCCCCTACGACGTGATGGTTCGCGACCTCACGACCTCGACGGCCTCGGGCACGTCGAAGGCAGGTTACACGGTGGCGACGGACCTGCTCGCGGGCTCGTTCATCGACGTGCTTCGCAACAAGATGGTGCTGCCGGCGCTGGGTGCGCAGTTCCTGCCCGGTCTGGTGGGCAACATCGCCATCCCGAAGCTGACGACCGCGACGGCCGCCTACTGGGTGGCTGAGAACTCCGCGCCGACGGAAGGCGCGCCGGTGTTCGGCCAGGTCACGATGAGCCCGAAGACCGTCGCGGCCTACGTCGATTTCTCCCGTCGGCTCATGCTGCAGGGCACGCCGGCGATCGAGGGGCTCGTGCGCGACGATCTGACGAACGGTCTTGCCGTGGCGATCGACGAGGCGGGCATCGGCACGAGCGGCACCAACCGGCCGACCGGCGTGCGTGGCACCTCGGGCATCGGCTCGGTCGCGATGGCACCAATGGCGGCGCGCCCACCTGGGCGTCGATCGTCAACCTGGTGCGCGAGGTCGATATCGACAATGCGCTCACCGGCTCCGCGGCGTTCCTCACGAATTCCAAGGTGAAGGCGAAGCTCGCGCAGACCCCGAAGCAGAGCTCGGGTGTGGAGGGCAACTTCCTGCTCGGGCCGCCGTGGAACGAGCTATACGGGTATCCGTTCGTCGTGTCCAACCAGGTTCCCTCGAACCTGACGAAGGGGTCTTCGAGCGGCGTCTGCTCGGCGATGTTCTTCGGCGTGTGGTCGAACCTGCTGATCGGCCAGTGGAGCGGCATCGACCTGCTGGTCGACCCCTACACCGGCAGCTCGGCGGGCACGGTGCGCGTCACGGCCTTCGCGGATGTCGACGTGGCGGTCCGCTACGCCGAAGCCTTCGCCGCATGTCTCGATCTGACGACGACCTAGAGATGAGCTGACAGCAGTCAGCTGCTAATCCCGCACCTAGGGTAGCTACCGAAAAGCTCGGTTCCCTGACCGAGCCTGGTGCGGTGTTTTTTTCAGGGTGACTCAGGGGTCAAGATGAAACCTTACAGAAGATGGATTGCCGGCTCTCGTTATGAGCGATGGACGCTGGTGCATGAGACGCCGAAGCGCGCTGCAGGTGGCTACAGCATTTGGGTATGTCGATGTGATTGCGGAACCATCGCAGAGAAGTCGACGGCTCTATTCAGGAAGACCGGATCGACGAATTGCGGTTGTGTCCTGAAGGAAAAGAGGCGTGCGGCGCGCATGTCGTTGATAGGGGCGCGGTTCGGTCGTCTGGTCGTAATCGGAGAAGCAAGCGATGTCAGGGTCTCCGGGGTAGTCAACCGCCGTTGGCGGTGCCGTTGCGACTGTGGCAATGAAAATGTGGTGCTGCAGCGCAGTCTTAGCAGCGGGATGACGCAAAGCTGTGGTTGCCTCCAAAGTGAGAGAGCAGCAGCCTGGGGTCGATCGTCGGCAACGCATGGTCTGAGCAAGACGCCGGAATATAAGCGCCATGTGGCGAAGATGCGTCGTGGCAGATTGCTGGGCGCCTCTGGATCTCATACGCATCAGGAGTGGGGTGCGATCTGCGAGCGCCAGCGATGGCGTTGCGCGGGATG
>JBBITY010000270.1:0-5078 GCA_037440565.1 Desulfurellales bacterium | reverse complement strand
GGCTTTTGAACCGGTGGCCCCATGCGACAGCACCTCGTAGGCGGCGCCAGCGCCGACGCTCCGCCCCGGGCCCTGGCGGCCCTGCTGGGGCTGGTGCGCGTCTCGCCGCAGCCGCTCTGTCTGGTGGCCGCCATCGCGCTTGCCGCAAGTGTCGGCTGCGAGCCGAGCTCCGCCCCGAGCACGCCGGTGGCCACGCAGGTCCAAACGCCAGCCGTCCGGCAGCGGCTGTCCACCGCGACCATTTCGGACCCGAAGACGTTCAACCCCATCTTGGTGACCGATGCGACGTCGAGCGCGGCCATCGGCGATCTCTTTGATACGCTGGTGCGGCTGAACGTGGAGACCACCGAGGTCGAGCCGGCGCTCGCCGAGCGCTGGGAATCGAACGCAGACGGCACGGAGTGGATTTTCTTTCTCCGGCCCGGCGTGCGCTGGCACGACGGGCAGCCAGTCACCGCGGCCGACGTGGTGTTCACCTTCGAAGCGATCTACGACCGGCAGGTTCCCAACAGCTACAGTCACATTCTGACCATCGATGGGCAGCGCATGCAGGTCGAGGCGCTGGACGACACGCGCGTGCGCTTTCGACTGCCGCGGCCGTTCGCGCCGCTGCTCAACTCCATTGGCGTGCCCATCATCCCCAAGCACCGCTTGGGCGACGCGCTCGCGACCGGGCGCTTCACGCAGCAGTGGGGGATCGATACACCGCCTGCGGAGCTGGTCGGCAGCGGGCCATACCGCATGAGCCAGTACGTTCCCGCGCAGTACATTCAACTGCGCCGCAACCCCGATTACTGGATGCGCGACGAAGCCGGGGCGTCGCTGCCGTACCTCGAAGAGCAGACGGTGCGAATCGTGCCCAATCAGGACACCGCGTATCTCAAGTTTCTGTCCGGCGAGAGCGACGTCCACAACCCGCGCCCGGAGGAAGTGCCCGATCTGCACGCGCGCGAGCGGGCGCTCGGCATCACGGTGCAGGAGCTCGGCTCCGACACCGGGACGCTGTTCGTGACCTTCAACCGCAACCCGGCGCATTACGTGAGGAACGGCCGGCGCGACCCGCGCCTCAACTGGTTCACTGACCGGCAGTTCTTGCGCGCCATCGCCCACAGCATCGACAAGCAGTCCATGATCGTCAACTGCTTCCACGGCTTCGGGCGTCCGGCTGTGGCCTACCTCTCGCCCGAGAACAAGCTGTTTCACAACCCGACACTGAAAGACTACGAGTACAGCCTGGAGCGGGCTGGCCAGATCCTCAGCGAGGCCGGCTACGTCGATCGGGACGGCGACGGTATCCGCGAGGACCGCGAGGGAAACCCGCTGGCGTTCTCCCTGCACACCAACGCGGGCAACCAAGTGCGCGAGAAGATGTGCTCGCTCCTCCAAGAGGATTGGACCAAGTTGGGGATCAAGGTTCACTACCGCCCGCTTGATTTCACGCTGCTGGTCGAGAAGCTCGACACCACCTTCGATTGGGACGCGGTGCTGATCGGCTTCACCGGCGGCGTCGAGCCGCACAACGGCGCCAACCTGTTGCGTTCGAACGGCAACTTGCATCTGTGGCAGCCGAACCAACCCGCGCCCGCGACCGAGTGGGAAGCCGAGATCGACCGGTTGGTCGAAGCGGGCGCACGCACGCTCGACCGCGATCAGCGCCGCCAGGCCTACTGGCGCATCCAGGAGATTCTGCACGAAGAGCTGCCGATGATTCAGACCGTGCTCGGCACCCGTTTCACCGCGTTCAAAAACCACCTGCAGAATTTCCGTCCGACGGTGTGGGGCATCTATCGTCCCGAGCGCATCCGCATCGCCGAGTAGATGGCCGGCTTCGTCCTCCGTCGCCTCCTGCACATGATCCCGTTGCTCGTGGGGATCACCTTTCTCACCTTTCTCATCGTCGATTTCGCGCCCGGCGACTACTTCGCCCAGCTCAAGATGAACCCGTCGATCTCGCCCGATGTGATCGCGGCGCTGCAGCGCGAGTTCGGCTACGGGGACCCGTTGGTGCTGCGCTACGGCAAGTGGCTGTGGCGCGTCCTGCACGGCGACTTCGGCCTATCCCTCGCCTATCGCGTCAACGTCGGCGCGCTGATCGGCATGCGCGCCCTCAACACGATCATCCTCGCGACCAGCAGCATCGCGTTTTCCTGGTTGCTCGCCATTCCCATCGGCCTCTTCGTCGCCATGCGCCCGCGTTCGTGCGCGGACCGGTTGCTCTCCTTCCTCGCCTTCCTCGGCATGTCGGTGCCGAACTTCTTCCTGGCATTCCTGTTGATGTTCGCGGCGCTGCAGTCCGGCTGGTTTCCCATCGGCGGCAGCACGTCCATCGGATACGAGGGGCTGAGCGCCGGGGCCAAGATCGCCGATCGCGCGCACCATCTCGCGCTGCCGGTGATCGTGCTGGGCACCGCGGGGATGGCCAGCCTGATGCGCTTGATGCGCGCCAACGTGATGGAGATCAAGCAGGCCGACTTCGTGCGCACGGCGCGGGCCAAGGGGCTGCCGGAGCGCGTCGTGGTCGGCAAGCACATCCTGCGCAACGCCCTCAACCCGTTCGTCACCCTCGCCGGCACGCAGCTCGGCGCGCTGCTGAGCGGCGCCGCGCTGGTGGAGGCGGTGATGAACCTGCAGGGGCTGGGCACGCTGCTGCTGGAAGCGGTGCGTTCGCTCGACCTCTACCTGGTCATGGGGTCGGTGCTCATGGGGGCGGTGCTGCTGCTGGTCGGCAACCTCCTCGCCGACGTGGCGTTGACTGTCGTCGATCCGCGCATCGACTTCACCCGGCTGGAGGCGACGCGATGAGCCGACTGGTCTGGCTGCGCGGCGGCGGGGCGGCGGTGTGGACGAGCGCGGCGCTGCTGGCGCTGTTCTACCTGGTCGCGCTGTTCGCGCCGTTCGTCGCCCCCTATGACTACGGCGAGCAGAACCGCGGCTTCCCGCACTGCCCGCCCTCGGTGTTGCGCATCCGTCCGGTCGCGGAATGGGGCGAATCGATCCTCTCGACGCGCCCGTACCGGATGGTCGATCCGACCACCCGCCGCTACGAACGGGTGGAAGAGACGGTGGTGCCGGTGCACGTATTTTCCGGCGGCCACCTGTTCGCCACGCCGCCCGGGGCGGAGAAGTTTTTTCTCCTCGGCACCGACGGGCTCGGGCGCGACCTGTTCTCGCGGATCGTCTACGGCAGCCGCGTGAGCCTGACCATCGGCGTCGTCGGCGTGGCCATCAGTTTCACTCTGGGGACGCTGATCGGCGCCGTCGCCGGCTACTTTGGCGGTTGGATCGACAACGTGATTATGCGCGTGGTGGAAGTCGAAATGGCCCTGCCGTCGTTCTACTTTCTGCTCGCCTTGGCCGCGGTGATCCCCCCGCAGTTGTCGCCGGCGGCGACGTTCTTCCTCATCGTGGCGATCATGAGCCTCATCAGTTGGGCGGGCTTCGCGCGCATCATTCGCGGCATGGTGGCGGCGCTGCGCGAGGTCGAGTACGTGCAGGCGGCGCGGGCGCTCGGCGCCTCGCACGGGCGCATCATCGCGCACCACGTGATTCCCGGCACGTTCAGCTACACCATCGTCGCGGCGACGCTGGCCATTCCGTCGTTCATCCTCGGGGAAAGCGCGCTTTCGCTGCTCGGCCTCGGCATCCAAGAGCCGGGCGCGAGCTGGGGGAATTTGCTGGCCGAGGCCCAGAACGTGCAGAACCTGGTCCGCTACCCGTGGCTGCTCGTACCCGGCGCGTTCATCTTCCTCACGGTGATGAGCTTCAACTTCCTCGGCGACCACTTGCGCGACCGGCTCGACCCGCGCAGCGGGCTCGGGTAGGAGGGGCCGTGGCATTGCTGGAGATTTGCGACCTGCGCACGAGCTTTCCCACGCCCGCCGGTGAGGTGCGCGCCGTCGACGGCGTCAGCCTGACGCTCGACGTGGGCCGGACGCTGGGCTTGGTCGGCGAGTCCGGCTGTGGAAAAACCATGACTGCGCTGTCGATCATGCGCCTGGTGCCGCCGCCGGGCCGCATCTGCGGCGGGGCCATCCGCTTGGATGGGCGCGACCTGCTCGCCCTGAGCGAGTCGGAGATGCGCGCCCTGCGCGGCGACGACATCGCGATGATTTTCCAGGAGCCGACAACGGCATTGAATCCACTGTTCACGGTCGGCGACCAGATCGCCGAGGCCATCCGCCTGCATCAGCGGGTGAGCCGCCGGGCCGCGCGTGAGCGGGTCGTCGATTTGCTGCGCCTGGTGGAGATTCCCGAGCCGGAGCGCCGCGCCGGCGAGTATCCACACCAACTGAGCGGCGGCATGCGCCAGCGCGTCATGATCGCAATGGCTCTCTCCTGCCACCCGCGCCTGCTCATCGCCGACGAGCCGACGACGGCCCTCGACGTGACCATTCAGGCGCAAATCCTCGACCTGCTCGCCGATCTCCAGCGGCGGCTGGGCATGGCGCTGCTTTTGGTGACGCATGATCTCGGGGTGGTCGCGCAGCGCACCGATGACGTGGCCATCATGTACGCGGGCCGCGTGGTCGAACGCGGCCCGGTCGCGGCGGTGTTCGCGTCGCCCCTGCATCCGTATACGCGCGGTCTACTGCGCTCGGTCCCGAAGGTCGGCGCCGCGCGCCAGCGGCGGCTCGATGCCATCCCAGGGGCGGTTCCCGACCTCTTGCACTTGCCGTCGGGCTGCCGCTTTCGCGATCGCTGCGCGCTGGCGATTGCGGCGTGCGCGGCCGCCGACCCGCCGCTTGCGGCGCGCCGGCCAGGGCACGAGGCGGCCTGCATCCGCGCCGACGAGGCGATGGCCGCTGGGGTGTCCTCATGAGCGTCACGAGTGAACGGTCGGACGTGAATCCACCGGGACCCGAGCCTCGAGCGGAAGGCCGACCATGACCCCGTTGCTAGAGGTGCGCGGCCTGCGCAAGTACTTCCCGGTGCGCGCCGGCTTCTTCGGCCGCGAGCGCGCCCACGTGCGTGCGGTGGACGGCGTCAGCCTGCAGGTTGCGGAAGGCGAAACGCTCGGCATCGTCGGCGAATCGGGCTGCGGCAAGTCGACGTTGGGGCGCCTGGTCTTGCGCCTGCTC
>JBBITY010000269.1:0-5110 GCA_037440565.1 Desulfurellales bacterium | reverse complement strand
GTTTGCTCGGCCATGAAGTCGGGCTTGTAGAGCTTCTCGGCGACGATGACCTGCGCCATCGATAACGCCAGGGCGGCATCCGTCCCGATGTTGACCGGAACCCATTCGTCGGCGTGAATCGCCGAGGGGCTGAAGTCGGGCGCAACGCAGACGAGGTAGGCACCCCTGTAGCGCGCCTCGTAGATGAAGTGCGCGTTGGGGATGTGGGTGTAGTTCGGATTGCCGCCCCAGATGAGGATGACGTCGCTGTACAGGAGATCATCCATCGAGCTGGTGAAGATGAGCTTCCCCGTCGTAGTGGTCACGCCGGGGGCGTGGTCGCCCATCTCGGCGGTGTTTTCGAAGATCGGGGTATCGAGCAGATAGGCGCTGCGCGTGAGGCCCAGGGCATGACAGCCGTTGCTCGATGCGGAGCCGAGGTCCCAGTAGATCGCCCCGGGACCATCCTGCTCCGATATCATGACGTCGATGAACTTGTCGGCGATCTCAGTGAGCGCTTCGTCCCAACCGATGCGTTTCCACTTGCCTTCGCCGCGTTCACCGACCCGTTTGAGCGGCGCAGTGAGGCGCGACCGGTCGTACATCCGGTCGCTGTAGCAGGCACCCTTCTGGCAGCCGCGGGGATTGAAGTCGGGCAGATCGGGTTTGACCTGCGGGTAGGCCCCAACCTGTTCCTCGCGCCAGACGATGCCGTCCTTGACGTACACGTTCCACGCGCAACGCTGGTAGCCGCAGTTGGCGTAGTGAGTGCCTTTCACCACGCGATCCCAGGTCCATTGCTTCCGGTAGATGTCCTCGATCCCGCGGTAGTCGACGCCGGCCGGGCCGGTGGGGGTCCCGGCGTCGTTCCCGGCGACCGCGCCCTCGGCGGGGCCGGCGTACCGCAAATTGAGAAGGGTCAGAGTCGCCGTAGCGGCGGTCGCGCGGAGAAAGGCTCGTCTGGTCAGATTGGCGATCACGCGCCCGTACCTTGTCTTCGCGATGCTCTCATTACAAGCATAGGGGATCTTCGCCAGAAGATCTTGTCCGGTTCGGCCCTATGTTTGGTCGATTTCGGCCAGCCGCGAGGACCCTCCTGGTTTGGACGAGACGACGGCCGCAACATCCCGGCCGCCCCCAGGGCTGCGGCAAAATCATTGACAGAGGCCATCGGCTTTGAATCAAGCTGGTCATGCCCGCGCAAGCGGGCATCCAGAAGGAGGTGGCGACACCGCGTGGGCGTGGATTCCCGTTCCCCGCCTTCGCGAGGACAGGCTTCGCGGGAATGACGGTCGATTGCCGGTGTGGTCTTCGGCCGAGTCACGGTGCAAATGGGTACCGTCGGTGACTGTGCCGGGCCCCTCTGGCTGCCGTGTCGTCTTGTGAATCCGCTCGGCTCCTGCTAGCGACATCGGACTCACAGCCACCGGGGGGTTCGATCGCACGCATGGAGTTGATCCAGCAGGGAATCGAAATCTTTCTGCACCTCGACGCCCATCTGAACGAATGGGCGGGGATCCTCGGGCCGTGGCTGTACGGCCTCCTGTTCGTCATTCTGTTCTGCGAGACGGGCCTCGTGATCACGCCCATTCTGCCCGGAGATTCGCTGCTCTTCGCCGTCGGCGCGCTGGCATCAATCGAGGGATCGAGCCTGAGTCTGCCGCTGCTGCTGGTGCTGCTTTCCGCGGCGGCCATCATCGGCGACGCGGTGAACTACGCCATCGGTTATCGCGTCGGACCGAAGGTCTTCACGCGCACCGATTCGCGCCTGTTCAACGTCCACCACCTGCGGCGCACGCAGGACTTCTACGAGCGGCATGGCGGCAAGACGATTGTCCTCGCCCGTTTCATGCCGATCATCCGGACGTTTGCGCCATTCGTGGCCGGCATCGGGAAGATGCGCTATCCGCGCTTCGCTGTGTTCAACGTTAGCGGCGGCATCGCCTGGGTGTTCATCTTCGTCCTCGGCGGCTATCTGTTCGGCAACGTGCCGGCCGTGAAACGCAACTTCCACTTCGTCATCGTCGCGATCGTCATCCTGTCGGTCCTGCCACCCGTCATCGAGTACCTCCGCACCCGCCGCGAGATCGCCGCCGGCCGCGTGCACCTCACCGACCGCAGCCTCGGGCGCTGACAGCCCGTTGAAAAAGGCGTTTCCCTCAGGACGGCTCGCGCTTTTTCACCTCCGGGCATACCTGCCATCGCATACGTGGGAACCCTCCGAGGGGAGAACCATCCGGGCCTGGTTTTCCCCTCGGGCTCCCTTTTCGTGGCCGGACTCGGCCGGAATAAGGTCCGCCGGCACAGTCCAGCCACAACGCGCGGCCGTCGCTGTCAAGGGAGCATCCGTTCTCGCGCGCCGCCCGCTCAACGGCGCCGCCGGCCTCGTACAGGCCCACTCCTCGGTGGCGTCCGCGTCACGCGGCGTGCGCGGGCCTTCGAAAGGTTGCGGCCCTTTGCTCGAATGAGCTGCGCAAGCTCGGCGCTGCCCTCGGTGAGGACGGCCCCGCACGCGAGACCGGTGGGCCGTGGCCCACCCTCCTTCGAACAAGAACTCGGAACGCTCACGCCGCTGGCGCCAATTGCCGCCGTGGTTTGAGCGCCGCCTGGATCATGACGAACTCGCCGACGTTTTCCATCGTGACCAGCCCCACCAGGTCTCCGTCGCGGGTCACCGGCAGCATCGGACAGTCGCTCTCCGTCAAGCGGCTGAGGGCGCTCTCCAACATCTCGGTAGCCTCCACCGTCTGAAAGCCGCGCCGCATCACCTCGCTGACCGGTGACGACTGATCGCGCTGCGCCAGCGCGACGACCAAGTCGCTGCGCAAGAGGATCCCGACCACACGGCGATTCTCTACCACCGGGAAGTCTTGCTGCGAACCGGCCAGGATCAGCTCCACGGCGCGCGCCAGGGAATCGCCCGGCGCGAGTGGAACGAAATTGGTCAACATCGCACGGGTCACGGGAATTCCACTGATCACCGAGCGCACTTGAGCCAGGCCCGCCTCCTGTCCGGCACCGATCCACACGAACAGCGCGATAAAGAGCAAAAACGGGTTGGCAAAAAAGCCCGCGAAGGCAAACAGCAGGGCCATCGCCTGGCCGAGCGACGCCGCGGCCCGGGTCGCCCGCGCGTAGTCCATCCGCGTGGCGAGCAGCGCGCGCACAACACGACCGCCGTCCATGGGAAACGCCGGCAGCAGATTGAACGCCGCCAGGAAGCCGTTCACGAGCATGAGGCGCTCCGCGAATGACCCTTTGATCATGCCGAGCTGCTCGATCGGCTGCCACGCACCGGCCAGGTGCAGTCCCGCGTACAGCACGCCGGCGATGACCACATTCACCGCCGGGCCGGCCAGCGCGACCCACAGCTCCTGCAGCGGCTCCTCAGGCATGCGCTCCAGGCGCGACACGCCGCCGATCGGCAGCAGGGTAATGTCGCGCGTCCGGATGCCGAAGCGCTGCGCGGTGAGGGCGTGGCCGAACTCGTGCAGGAGGACACAACCGAACAGGGCGAGGATGAATGCGACGCCGTCGAGGACGACCGACAGATTGTCGCCCTCCAGCCAGTGGCTCAACGCCACCCAGGCGATCAGCAGCAGGAAGGTGGCGTGCATGTCCACAGCGATGCCGGCAAACGTGCCAATGCGGACGGACCATTTCATGCCGCCTCCTCCGCGCCGTCGCGTCTCCTTCGAAAATTGAGCGGAATCTTCTCCTCAACCCTTCCTCGAGTCATGCCCTCATCCTCCCGCGGCTTGCGCGGAAGAAGGGGATCTCGGCGTACCGCGTGGCGTTTTCATTCATCTCGGGTAACCCGTTTTGGGCCATGGCGGCTCCGTGTCGGACAAGGTTCCGCGCGGGTTCACTATACACCGCGGACGGCTGGAGGTCAGGCGCCGCGCGCGGTATCGTCCGCGGGGAGGTCGCCATGGCAGAGGGACTGATCGGACCCACGTCGCACTATTTCTACTCGCAGCGGCTCAAGCTCCATTACGTCGACTGGGGCAACCACGACCGGCCGCCGCTGCTCTTGATTCACGGCGGCCGCGATCATGCCCGGACCTGGGATTGGGTCGCCCAGGACCTGCGGCGCGACTACCACATTGTCGCGCCCGACCTGCGCGGTCACGGCGATTCCCAGTGGGCCATCGGCGGTAGCTACGCGATGATCGACTACACGCTCGACGCCGCGCAACTGCTCGACGCACTCGACGTCTTTCCGATCACAATCATCGGGCACTCCCTCGGCGGATCGATCGCCCTTCAGTACGCGGGCACGTACCCCGACCGGGTGCACAAATTGATCGCGATTGGGCCCGCCGCCGGAGTTCATCATCGACCGCCCCGCGCACGAACGCATGCAGCAGTGGATCGCCGAGATGCAGGCGTTGGCGCGCCGGCATCCGCACCGCTACCGGCGCCTCGAAGACGCCATCGAGCGCATGCGCGACGCCAATCCCAAGCTGTCCGCCGACCAGGCGCGCCACCTCACTATTCACGGCAGCTACCGCGACGAAGACGGCACCTACCTGTGGAAGTTCGACAACTACGTGCGCGCCGCCTCGCCGTATCTCTTCAACATGAAGGATGCAACCGAGCTGTGGGGCCAGATCACCTGCCCGGTGTTGCTCGTCCGCGGCACCGAGTCGTGGGCCTCGGACCCAGAGAAGGACGGCCGCGCCAGCGCGTTCCGGCACTGCAAGACCATCAACATCGAGAACGCCGGCCACTGGGTCCACCATGATCAACTCGCCGAGTTCCTGCGCATCACGCGCGAGTTCTTGGCGGCGCCGGCCCCTCCCCTGACAGCGTAACACCTGACGCCGTTGCAGCCTTCAGGGCGTCGGTTGTCATCGCACACGGGTTCGGGATAATGAGGGATCTTCGAAATGGGGAGGCCGGCATGCGCTTACTCCACACGATGATCCGAGTAAACGACCTCGACGAGTCCCTCCACTTCTACTGTAGCCAGCTCGGCATGCGGCTGCTGCGCAAGAAGGAGTATCCGAGCGGCCGCTTCACGCTGGCGTTCGTCGGCTACGAATCGGAGGACCGGAACGCGGTGATCGAGTTGACCTACAACTGGGACACGCACCGCTACGACCTCGGGACCGGCTTCGGCCACCTC
>JBBITY010000268.1:0-5116 GCA_037440565.1 Desulfurellales bacterium | reverse complement strand
CCGAATCCACCTGGCGCGGCGCGACCGCCTTTCACGGCGGTTCCGGTCCGCTGACCGTATCACGGCACCAGACGGATCCGGAGCTCTACAGCCGGTTGATGGAGACGGCGCGCCGGCGCGGCTACCCGGAAGTCGCGGATCTCGACGGCTCGGACTACGAGGGCTTCGGCATTCCCGACTTCACCATTCACAAGGGTCGCCGCGGGAGCGTCGCGGAGCGCTACCTCAAGCCCGTGGCGCACCGGCCCAACCTGAACGTCTGGCTGCGGGCGCACGTTACACGCGTCCTGCTCGAAGGCCGGCACGCGGTCGGCGTGGAAGTGCACCACGACGGCCAGCTGCAGCGGGTCCGTGCCGACCGCGAAGTGCTGCTTTGCGCGGGCGCCTACGGCTCGCCGCAACTCCTCATGCTATCGGGCATCGGGCCCGCCGATGAATTGCGGTCGGTCGGTATCAAGCCCGTGCACGACCTGCCCGGTGTCGGCGCGAACCTGCAGGAACATACGGGCGCCGGCGCGAGCTTCGTGCCGCGGCAACCGATCAAGCTCATCCGGCAGATGCGCGTCGATCGCATGGCACTGTCGGTGATCCGCTGGCGGCTGTTCGGCACCGGTGTCGTCGCCCACCTGCCGCTCGCCTGCATCGCCTTCTACCGGAGCCGCCCGGAGGAAGCGCGGCCCGACGTGGAATTCATGGTCAATGCCACGGGAATGGATGCGCGTCTCTGGTTTCCTGGCATCCGCAAGCCATTGGGAAACGCACTCGTGGCCACCAACATCCTCCTGCATCCGCAGAGCCGGGGCTGGGTGAAGCTGCGCTCGGTAGACCCCAAGGACAGCCCGCGAATCCAGCTGAACATCCTCACCGAGGAGGCGGACCGCAGGCTGCTGCGCGCCGCGTTCCGCGACATGCGCGCATTCTTCCAGACGGCCCCGGCGTCAGAGCTCGTCGTCGGGGAACGATTCCCGGGAACAGGTACCCAAACCGACGCGGAAATCGATGCCCACATGCGGGCCAACTCCGCCACCGCGCACCATCCCACGAGCACCTGCGCCATGGGCAATGGAGCGGACGCAGTGCTGGATGGGGAGATGCGGGTTCGGGGAATCGATGGTCTGCGTGTCATCGACGCCTCAGCGATGCCTACCATCGTCGGAGGACATACGAACGCCGTGACCATCATGATGGCCGAAAAGGGCGCCGACCTCGTGCGCGGCTGCCCGGCGCCGTCCGCGGCGGCGGGCTGAGGAGGGGAACGCATTGCCGTCGCCGCAGCTGTCCACGACGACGCTCAAGGCCTTCAAGCAGGCCCTTGGGCCCTCCCAGACATCAGAGGCCCCGGCCCTGCTAGAGGAATTTCGCCGGGACCACAGCCTGGTCAAGGGTGTTCGGCCTTCCCTGGTCGTCTACCCGGAGTCGCGCGAGCAGGTCAAGGCGATCGTGGCCCTGGCCGCGGAGACCGGCACGCCCCTGGTCCCGGTCAGTTCCGGAGCGCCGCACGCGCTCGGTGACACGGTGCCGTCCGCCGGCGGTGTCGTGGTCGATTTCAGCCACATGCGCAGAATCGTCAGGCTGGACGCGTACAACCGGCTGGTACGCGTCGAGCCCGGCGTCACGTTCCGCGAGCTGCTGCCGCAGCTGGATCGCGCGGGCCAGCGGCTGAACGTTCCGCTGGCTCCGCGCGCGAACAAATCGGTAGTCACCAGCGCGCTGGAGCGCGAGGTGTCGATCATGCCGAAATACGATTTCGACTTCATGGATCCGCTGACCACACTGGAAGTCGTCTACGGCAACGGTGCGGACTTCCGGACGGGTTCGGCTGCGGGGCCGGGTCTGGTTGATGACACGCTGACCGCGGACTTGGCGAGCCCCTGGGGGCCGGGAGCGATCGACTACTACCGCTTCCTCTCCGCCGCGCAGGGTACGCTCGGGCTCGTCACCTGGGCCGTGCTGCGCACCGAGATCAAGCCGCAGCTCCGCCATCTGCATTTCATTGCACTGCCAGACTGCGACAGTGCGCGACGGCCGATCGACGAGATCCTGCGTAAGCGCGTCGCCGACGAATGTCTGCTGCTGGATCACACCACGCTTGCGACGCTGATCGCGCCTTCGGCCTCCGACATCGGCCGGCTGGGTGCGCAGCTGCCCCGCTTCACTCTGATCGTCGGCGTGGCCGGGTACCAGCGCCGGCCCGAGGAGCGCGTGGAGGTGTACGAAGGCTATCTGCGCGAGATCTGCATGTCCGCCGGGTTGACCGCGCAGCGTACGTTGCCAGGTGCGGCGGGCCTGGAAGGGACCGTGAAACAGGTCATCGCGAGTCCCTGGAGCGGCGAGCCGCACTGGAAACTGCGCCGCGGCGAGGACGGGCTCGAGATCTTCTTCCTCGCCCCGCTCTCAAAGTTTCCGCTGTACGTGCGACAGATGGCGGCGCTGGTCGCAGCATCGCCCGTTGCCACCCTGGACTATGGTGTTTACGTGCAACCGGCCGTGCAGGGCCGCGGTGCGCAGGTATCGTTCACCTTGCCGTTCGACAACACCAGCCGCGCCGCGGTGACGGCGCTCTATCTGGCGGCATCGCGGGCTCTGCTGGACAACGGCGCATTCTTCAGCCGCCCGTACGGAGCGTGGGCGCAGATGGTGTACGGGCGGTACGGCGACGGCGTCCGGCTGCTGCGCCGCCTGAAACGCGTATTCGACCCTGCCGGCATCCTCAACCCCGGGAAGTTGTGCTTCTGATGAAAGTCCCGCCGCTCGAAGCGTTTCGACACACGATGGAGCAGTGCAACCACTGCGGCCAGTGCAAGTGGATTCCCGCGCCGAAGGCGCGCGGTGTGGATTTCGCCGAAATCTGTCCCATCCACATGCGATTCGGCTTCGACGCGTATTCGGGCCAGGGGCTGCTCAACATCGCCCAGGAAGTGCTGGAAGGCACGCTGGAGCTGACACCGGAGCTCATCGACGCCGTCTACGCGTGCACGACCTGCGGAGCCTGCGATACGAATTGCAAGTCGGTCCGCGACATGGAGGTGCTCGAAACCATTCTCGCGCTGCGGCGCCGCATCGTCGAGTCGGGCCGGGGTCTGCCGCAAGAGCTGCGCGACATCGCCGAGCGGATCGCAGCCACGCACAACATGTACGGCCTGCCGCACGAACAGCGGTTCGCCTGGCTGACCGACCGGGGATCGCTGACCGCCGGCGCCGACACCGTCTACTACGTTGGCGACCGCACGGCGTACAGCAGTCCCGACGTGGCTCGCAACGCCGTCCGCATCCTGGCCGCGGCGGGTGTCGTTTTCACCGTGCTGGACGCTGACGAGTGGAACGACGGCAACCTGCTGTGGCGCACGGGCCAGGTCACCGCGGCCGCGGTTACGGCGCGGCACAACATCGGGGCGCTGCACACGCGCGGGGTGAAGACCGTCGTCTGCTCGGACGCCGAGTCGCTCAGTGTCATGCGCGATTTCTACCCGCGCCTCTCGGACCTGGCATTCACGGTCGTGCACATCACCGAGGTCGCGGCGGATGCGCTGCGCGCCGGGCGCCTGCGGTTTACGCGCCGCGTGGAGCGCAAGGTGACATTCCACGACCCGTGCTATCTCGGGCGCCTGTCCGAGCCCTACGTTCACTGGGAGGGCGAGATTCAAGCCTTCAACCGTCACGTGCCCGCAAAGACCTGGCGCCGGGGCGGCAACGGCGTCTATGACGCGCCGCGGACCGTGCTGCGGGCCGTACCCGGCCTCGAGTTCGTCGAGATGGTGCGGCACGCGGAGGCCGCCCTGTGCTGCGGCGCGGGCGGCGGCGTGGCGGAATCGCTCCCCGAGTTCGCGCAGTGGACGGCGCGCGAGCGACTGCGCGAGTCGAGGGCGACCGGCGCTGACTCGATCGTATCGGCCGCGCCGCTGTGCCGCTGCAACCTGCAGCAGGCCGGCGGGAGCCAGTCGCTGGCCGTGTCGGACATCACACAGATCATCGTGGACGCGTTGTAAGGGAGGCTCGCGCCCGCCATGGCACTGACCCGCGCGGTTTACGCAGAGCTGGAGCAGATCGTCGGAGCAGAGAATATCTCCGACCAGCCGCACGTCCTGGCCGGCAATCGCCACACCATGCCGGAATCGGCCCGCAAGCCGGTCAGCCCGGAGGCCATCGTGCTGCCGGCCAATACGGACGAGGTCGCGCGCATCGTGAAGGTCTGTAACCGTCACGGGCTACGCTTCATTCCGATCGTGTCCGGGCTCATCTCCTTCGCCTATCCGGCGCAGCCCGACACGATCATCATTCACCTCAAGCGCATGAACCACATCGAGTTCCTCGATGAGGACTGCATGGTGATCCTGGAACCGGGTATCCGCCACGTCCAACTGCAACCCGAGGCGATGCGCCGCGGGCTGACCTACCCGGCGGCCTCGGTCGGACCCGGCGGCACGGTGCTGGGGAACTTCGCCTGCTCCGCGGGCGACAATCACAACCAGAACGGCGGCTCGCGTGCCAATCGCTACCTGCTCGGCATCGAGTGGGTCACGCCGGAGGGCGATGTCGTGCGGCTCGGATCGCCGGGGACCGGGTCCGGCTGGTTTTGCGCCGACGGTCCCGGACCCTCGCTCCGCGGTCTCATCCGCGGCTTCTCCGGCGCGATGGGCAGCTTCGGGATCGTGACGCGCATCGCGATCGGGCTCGAGCCGTGGTCGGGGCCGAAGGTGATGCCGCACGAGGGCCGTACGCCGAACTACGTCATCCGGCTGCCGCAGGACACGCACCGCGCCTTCATCTTCAAGTTTCCCACGCTGGATGCCGTCCGCGACGCCATGCTGGAAATCGGCAAGGCCGAAATCGGCGCGGGCGTCATCAAGTATTTCAACTGCACCGCGGCGCTGCTGTACACGACCTCGGCCAACGAGTTCCACGAGCTCTGGGATTCGGGCCTGTTCCAGCGTGAGCTGGCGATGCCGCTGTACGTCTACCTGGCCACGCATTCCGCCAGGGAGATGGCCTACCAGCGCCGCGTGCTCGACGACATCGTGCAGGAGTTCGGCGGCGAGCCGGTCGATCCGCGCATCCAGCGCATCTGTGACGACACGATGGACTTCTGGGTGCTGCTCGGCAGCCTGCAGCGCGTCCT
>JBBITY010000267.1:0-5125 GCA_037440565.1 Desulfurellales bacterium | reverse complement strand
GCCGCTTGCTGAAGCCCATGAACAGGCACAAGGTGAAGGTGCAGATCACCAGCCAAGGCGAGATCGCGACGTGCAACAGAACGGCGCCGGACACGGCGCGCAACACGAAGCCCAGGCCGATCGCGATCACGTCGAGAATTACCGCGTGCTTGAACCCGAACGTGTAGGCGAACTGGAGCAGAAAGTACGTGCCGGCCACCATCCCGAACGCGCGGTCGAGCAGCCAACTGCCGCCCAGCCCGGCGAGCAGCAGCGCCGCGGCGATGCCCGCGGCGACCCGGATCGTCACCGCCCCGGATGCAATGGGGCGCCAGCGCTTGCGGGGATGCAGCCGGTCCTCCGCGCAGTCATGAATGTCGTTGATGACGTAGACGGAACTGCTCACCAGGCACAGGCAAGCGAAGCCGAGCAGCGTGAGCGCGACGCTGCCGGGGTCGGTGAGTTCGTGGCCGAAAACCAGCGCCGCGAAGATGAAGATGTTCTTGATCCACTGCTGCGGGCGCAACAGGAGCAGGTACGGCATCACGCGCTCCGACTCGGGGCGCGGCATTGTCGGAGCGGCTCGCGCGGGGGTCAACTTGAGAGCAATCAAACGCGGCGGCCGCCCGGGCATGGGTCCGAGCGGCAGCCGCGACACGGGGGAGAGGGAAAAAAGCTGGGACCTCGCACGGAAGTTGCTGGGCTCCCACTTCCGACCCGTCGAGGTCCCGCTACCGTTCGGGTCGCCACGGAAGCACACGCTCCGGGCGGCCTCCTCACGTTCACGCGCTCGGCGATGGGCACCGAGCCTGTCCCACACCGATCTGCCGGGCTCCCACTCACCAGACCGAATGTCGAGACGGATGAGGACCTAGCAACTTGTGTGCCAGGAAACAACACACGACCGACACACCGTAAGCACTGCTTGTAAATGGTTATATTTAATGAACTTATCAATTAACGTGACCGCCGGCACGATCGTTGCTTTCGACCGCGATTGCGAACGCAGTACCCGGGGTGGACAATCCAATGTGGGTAGCCAGTGCCCACTTCGTTTCCCACCCACACGCCGGTGGCCCACCGACGCCGCGAGTTTCGCGACCCAGTCTCGGCCGCCGCGTACCCCCCCCAAGACGGCGACGCGCGGTGGCGCGCCGCAGCGACTATAGTAGCGCGTGCCCGGCGCATGCCGCGCGACGTACGGGAGGCGTCGAACAATGCTGGAAACGTACGAGAGCGTGCTCGAAACGATCGGCCATACGCCGTTGGTGCGCCTGCGGCGCGTCTCCGAGGGCCTGCCCTGCTCGATCTACGGCAAGGTGGAGTTTTTCAACCCCGGCCAGAGCATCAAGGACCGCATCGCCAAGGCGATGATCGAGCGCGCCGAGCGCGAGGGGCGCATCAAGCCTGGCGTGACGACGATTGTGGAGCCAACGTCGGGCAACACCGGCGTCGGGCTGGCGATGGTCGGCGCGGTCAAGGGCTACCGCTGCATCTTCATCATGCCGGACAAGATGAGCAGCGAGAAGATCAACCTGCTGCGGGCGTACGGGGCTGAGGTCGTGATCGTCCCGACAAACGTCCCGCCCGATTCGCCCGAGAGCTACGCCGGCGTCGCCAAGCGCCTGGTCAACGAAATCCCGAACGCCTGGATGCCGAACCAGTTCGAGAACATGTCGAACCCGGAAATCCACTACCTGACCACGGGGCCGGAAATCTGGGAGCAGACCCGCGGCAAGGTCACCTGTTTCGTCAGCGGTGTCGGCACCGGCGGGACGATCAGCGGCGTGGCCAAGTTCCTCAAGGAGCGCAGCCCGAGCATCAAGGTCGTCGGCGCCGATCCGGACGGCTCGGTGCTCTCCGGCGGTCAGCCGAAGAGCTGGAAGGTCGAGGGCATCGGCGAGGATTACGTTCCCAAGACGTTTAACAGCCAGCTCGTCGACGAGTGGGTGCGCGTCTCCGACAAAGAGTCGTTTCTCGCGGCGCGCAAGATCGCGCGGCTCGAGGGGCTGCTCATCGGCGGGTCCTGTGGAACGTGCGTCGCGGCGGCGCTGCGTTATGCCGAGCGTCTCACGCGCGACGACCTGATGGTGGTGATCCTGCCCGACACCGGCCGCAACTACCTGAGCAAGGTCTACAACGAGGAGTGGATGCGCGAGAACGGCTACCTCGAAGAGGACCGCCAGCCGGCGACCGCGGCGGACGTGCTGAAAATGCTCGGCATGCGCGAGCTGTTCTCGCTCACGCCGCAGCACACGATGCAGGATGCGATCAACCTGTGCCGCGACGGCGCGATCTCGCAGGTTCCGATCCTGGAGAACTCGCACAGCGTGGGGTCGGTTCAGGAGGTGACGCTGGCGCGGCTGCTGCACGAAGGCCGCGATCCGCGGACCGTGCCGCTGCGCGAGATCATGGCCCGGCCGCTGCCAGAGATCGACGAGAGCGTCAGCGTGGACGAGATTTACCGGTTGCTCCTCTCGGGCAACTCGGGCGTGCTGGTGAAGCGCGGCGGCAAGATCATGGGGATCATCACGCGCATCGACCTGGTGAACTTCTGGACGCGCCGTCGGCAAGGAAGAGGTAGGCGTGGCCGCGGAGGCCGTCGATATCCCGCGGGAGTGGCTCGAGGAACTCGAGGCGGCCGCGCGCCGGCCGCCGGAGACGCGCATGCGCTGCGCGTTGTTCCGCACGTACAAGCCGGTGCTCGACGACGCGACGCACCGGTCCTGCGACACGATGGAGGACGATCGGCGCTGGTGCGATGAGAATCTCCCGGACTGGCTCGGTCATCGTCGCGCCACAGTCCCGGCGATCGTCGCCGCAGAAGCTCCGGCGCAGCGATCGCGTCACGAACCGGGCCCGAACTGAGGTGTGCCCTTGCTCGATGGACAGATGAAATTCGCCACGCGCGCCGTCCACGTCGGACAGGAACCCGACCCGTCCACCGGCGCCACCGTCCCGCCCATCTACGCCACCAGCACGTTTACGCAGGAAGCGCCCGGCAAGCACAAGGGCTACGAGTACGCGCGCGGGACCAATCCCACGCGCGACGCCCTGGCCCGCTGCCTGGCCGCGCTGGAAGGCGGCGCCGCCGGCCTGAGCTTCGCTTCCGGCCTGGCGGCCACCAACGCCGTCATCTGCGCCCTGTGTCGTCCCGGCGATTCGGTCGTTGCATACAGCGACATGTATGGCGGCACCTACCGACTGCTGGAGCGGATCGCGCGCCCCTGGGGCCTTGAGCCGCGCTACACGGACAAGACCGACCCGGCGGCGCTGGCCGCGCTGGTGGACGAGACTACGCGCATTGTCTGGATCGAGACACCCACGAACCCGATGCTCCGCCTTCTGGACATCGCCGCCGTGGCGAATGCCGTCAAGGACAAGGCGGCACGGACCGGGACGCGGCCAATCTCGCGCAAGGGCAGCTCGCCGATGGACCACGAGTTCGGCCTGCTGCTCGTCGTGGACAACACGTTCGCCTCGCCGGCGCTCCAGCAGCCGATCGCGCTCGGGGCCGACATCGTGGTCCACAGCACGACCAAGTACCTCGGCGGTCACTCGGACGTGGTCGGCGGGGCGGTCGTCACGGCGAAGTCCGAGACGATGGCGCCGATCAAGTTCTACCACAACGCGGCCGGCGGCGTGTCCGGCCCGTTCGACTGCTTCTTGACGCACCGCGGCGTCAAGACGCTTGCGCTACGGATGCGCGCGCACTGCGATAACGCATTGCGCGTGGCGCAGTGGGCCGCGGAGCAGAAGCGCTTTGAGCGCGTGATCTACCCCGGCCTGCCGCAGCACCCGGACCACGCGCTCGCCCGGCGGCAGATGTCCGGTTTCGGCGGAATGGTCACGATCGTCCTGCAAGGCGGGTTCGACGCGGCCAGCCGGTTCATGTCGTCCACGCGGTTGTTTTCCTGCGCCGAGAGTTTGGGCGGCGTCGAATCGCTCATCAATCACCCGGCGGTGATGACGCATGCGTCGATCCCACGCGAGGTGCGCGAGCGGATCGGCATCGTCGACGGGCTGGTGCGCCTGAGCGTGGGCATCGAGGACGCGGACGACCTGATCGCCGATCTGGAGCGAGCCCTGCGCGCCTGAGACGGTGCAGGAGCGAGCGTTCAGCGGGGCGACAGCACGCGGCGGCGCGCGGATGCAGCAAACCTCTTTCGCCCCCGCCAGGATCACCGTCTCACGAGATTGCCGTTCGACCGCCGCCGGTCCAGGTCCTGGGTCGCGCGCTGATCGCGTGACCGCCATCCTGGCATGGCCATGCACTGCGACTGCCCGAGTTGACGCGTGTCGCGAACGAGCGACGGCTTCCAGCCGCGGCGTTGAGCAAGGACCGCCTTCGAGTACAGTGCGATCTCCGGATCGCGGCGCGGTGTTTTGAGCGAGCGCCGATTACTGGATCGAACCGAGGCGCGAACGATGGGCGATCGAGCTTGCTGCGCAGTGTGGTCGCGCGCAGCGGTGGCGCTGCTGGTCGGCGTCTGCGCTTCCGCCGCGCAGGCGACGCAGACCGCCTCGGTGCCGAGCGCTGCGTCGCAGCCCGACGGCGAATCGCGCCCCACCTTGCAACCCGACTCCCATCCGTCGTCGCAGCCGTCCTCTCAACCGGCGTCCGCCCCGGACAATCCGCTTCGCTCGCCCGCGCGGCTGATCGGCTTTTTCGACGCCGCCGTCGCCGAGGGGCAGACGGAAAATGCGCTCCTGTGCATGAACTTCGCGCAAGTGGATCCGGAAGTCGCCAAGGCGCACGGCGTCGACTACGTGCGCCAGCTTGTCGAGATCCTGGCCCGCATCACGGAGACCGGAAACTTCGACCGTTCCAAGCTGCCGGACGATCCGGCGGCGGGCGCGCAGACCATCGGCAAGGACCCGCTGCTGCTTGTCCTGGATCGTGACGAAGTCCAGGTGGACGGCCAGACGCAGCTCCGCTGGCGTTTTTCGGCCTCGACGGTCGCGGCGATCCCGGAGATGCACGCACAACTCGACCGCTTCGCCGCGCTCATCACCGGTCCGGCGCAGCCGGAGGAAGCGGGGACCGAACCGGCCCCCCAGCCGGCCCATGAGCCGGGCCCCAGCCCGTTCCGTTCCCCTTACCACCTGGTCGAGTTCTTTCTCGTGCGCGCCCTGGCGGCCCAGG
>JBBITY010000266.1:0-5131 GCA_037440565.1 Desulfurellales bacterium | reverse complement strand
TATGCCGTCGGTGTTCTACAGCAGCGACGGCGTGCCGAAGGTGGACGATCCGGACCGAGAGATCGACGCGATCGCCACCTACCTGATGCACATGACCGAGCCGCCGGAAGCGACGTTGGCGAAGATGAACACAGAGAAGAAATCGCCGGGTGCCGACGTGGACTGGAGCACGGTTCAGTACTAATCACGGCGCGCTGTTTGCGAAAAGATCCCTCGGGGTGGAGCAATGCTCCACCCCTCAAGAATGGGGCCGGCACGAGGCAGCTCGACACTTGCGGGCGGGAGCGCTGCTCCCGCCCTTCCGTCGGTCTCGTGACCTGTCCCTGGCCAGATTTTTCCGCAAACTCTCAGCCCCGCCGGGATTTTCTTGCAAGCGCTGAAAGCAGGCTCTGGATCGTCCTCTCCTCACAAACGGCAGTCTCTCCCTCTCCCGGCGTCATTCCTTGATGACGACTCCTGGCGCGCCCGGTTGCCGTCCGCGGGCGAGAACGGATATGAATCGACCTCGGACGAAGAGACGAGTGCGGAAGGGCGGGAATGCTGATCGATCTGAGGCCCGGTAACCTCGCCGAGCCGATGAGCGGCAGGCAGTGGGATCGCGACGAGGTCGAGCGCCAGGTTGCCGCCCGCACGCGCCGCTTTCAACGCCTGGGACTGAGTCGCGGCGATCGGGTCTTCTTGCACTTCGGCAACCGGCTGGAGTTCTTCGCGGAGGTGCTCGCGATCTGGCGGCTCGGCGGGTGCGCAATTCCCCTGGACCCCCGCCTGACCGCGTTCGAGGTCGAAAATCTCGCCACGGCCGCGGGGCCGCGGTTTGCGGTCGTGGACGACGGCACCGCCACTGACACCGTCCAAAAGCTCGTTTCGGTCGGCGCCAGAGTGGTGGACGCGCTGGAACGCCTCGCGAGCGACGACCGGACATCACAACCGCCCGGCGCCGTCCGCGTCCTTCTGGACGACGACGCCCTCATCCTGTTCACGTCGGGTTCGACCGGGAACCCCAAGGGTGTCGTCCACACCCATCGCTCGTTGCGGATGCGGTGGATCACCTTGCGGCAGGTCCTCGGCCTCGAAGACTTCCGGCGCACGCTGTGCCTGCTGCCCACCCACTTCGGCCACGGCCTCATCCCCAACTGCCTCCTCCCCTGGCTTTCCGGACAGGACTTGTTCGTCACGCCGCCCTTCAAGCCGGAGATCGTCATGCGACTCGGCGCCCTCATCGATGAGCACGAGATCACGTTCGTCTCCTCGGTGCCGTCGATGTGGCGCCTGGCACTGAAGCTCGCGCGGCCACCGGCGAAGCAGACCCTTGCGCGGGTCCACTGCGCCTCGGCGCCGCTCTCCGCGCACCTCTGGAAAGACATCCAGGCCTGGGCGGGAATCACGCGCGTGCTCAACGTGTACGGGATCACGGAGACCGGAAGCTGGATGGCCGGGACGTCGCTTCCGGATATCGCGCCCGAGGACGGCCTGGTCGGCGTGCCGTGGGGCGCTGTCATCAAGATCCTGCGCACGCGCGACCGGGGCGCTCTGCTCCGTCGGGACGCGGAGTGCCCGGCGGGCGAATCGGGATTCATCTGGGTGAACTCGCCCGCGCTGATGAGAGGCTATCTCAATCGCGATGACCTGACCGATGAGGCCGTGTGCCATGGATGGTTCGTCACCGGCGACATCGGCTTGTTCGACGAAAGGGGGCTTCTCTACTTGCGCGGCAGAGAGCGAGACGAGATCAACAAGGGCGGCATGAAGGTCTATCCGGCCGACATCGATGCGGTGGTGGAGCGTTTCGAACGGACTACGGACGTGTGCGCTTTCGCGCTCGACGACCCCCTCTACGGGCAGAACGTCGCCATCGCCGTGGCGCTGAGCGATCGGTCTGACGAGACGATCCGCGCCCTTCACCAATGGATGAGGGAACACCTGGCAGAGGCGAAGATGCCGGTGCGCTGGTACCTCGTGAAGGAGATTCCGCGCACGTCGAGGGGCAAGATCAATCGCGACCACGTGAAGGAGGCGTGCGCGTCGCTGCAGCCGCTCGACCTGCCTCGGGTTCTCAGCAGTTCGCGGCGGGAGTCGACCTGATGTCCGAAGACGGCGCGCGCGCGCGGCGTGCGGCGGATCTTCTGCGCTTCCTCCGGACGATCCAGAAGCCCGGTTTTCCGATCGATGAGCTCGACGAGGGGGCGAACCTCGTCGCGGCCGGCCTCGTCGATTCGCTGGCGGTGCTGCAGATTGCGATGTATCTGGAGGACACGTACGGGATCAACTTCGTGGTGCGGGGCATCGATCCGGGCGAGCTCATGTCGGTGGCCGGCATCCTCGACCTTATCGAACGCGAAGCCGGATGACCGCCCTCCCGGCGCTCCGCGAAGCGCTGCGGAGGATGCGGAATTTCCACGAGGACGAGAGCCTGGTGGCGCGGTGGGCGGCGTGCCTCGCCCGTCTCGGTCCGTGGATCAGCGCCGGGCGGCGCCGTCTGCTCCTCTCGCTCGCGTCGCTTGGCCTTCTTGTCGTGTCGCTCGCGGGAACGCACACGCTCCCCGGCGAGAACCCGGCCTCGTCGCCCGCGATGCGAACCACCCTGGCGATCCCATTTGCCCTCGCGCTCTTCGCGCTTTGCTATCTCGCGGCCCTTCGTTTCGACCGACTCCCGGCCGTGGTTCGCCGCCGGCCCCAGGTGACGCTGCACCTGCTCTTCTGGGTCGTGCTGGCGGTGCTGTGGGCAACGCCGACCGCCGAGAGCCTGTGGCGGCAGGCGATCGCGCAGTTCGCGCTGGTCCTGCCGTTCGTGCTCTGGCGTTGCGGCTACCTGTTGAAGTCGGGCCAGCGAGGCAGGGCGAAGGGCAGCGCGTGGTCCGATCACGCCTTCTACCTGTGGCCCGTCTGGGGCGGGAGCGAAACCCCGTACGGCAAGGGCTTCGATTACCTGGTGCGCAGTGAGGCGCAATCGGCCGAGGCATTCGCGCGGGCGCAACTGGCTGGTCTCAAGCTCCTCGGTCTGGCCGTGGTGTGGAAGGCGGCGGTGGCGCTGATGCGATACCTCGTGTGGGGCGATCCCGACAGCCCGCTGGCCGGTCCGTTCGACGGCTACACGCTCGGGATTCCCCGAGTGGCGACCCTGATCAGCGGCGCCAGCGCTGCCCCCCTGCCGGTGGCGTGGCTCAGTGTTTACTGCGACCTGGTTTGGAACACGCTCAAGTTGGCCGCCGTTGGCCACGTGTACATCGGGGTGTTGCGCCTGTGCGGCTTCGCCGTGTTCCGGAACACGTACAAGCCGTTGCTCTCGGAATCGATCGTCGAGTTTTGGAATCGGTACTACTACTACTTCAAAGAGCTGATGGTGGAGTTCTTCTTCTTCCCGACGTTTGCGCGCTGTCGGGTGCGGCCGTGGCTGCGGACGTTTCTGGCGATCTTCGCGGCCGCGTTTGCGGGCAACCTCTACTACCACGTCATCGCCGAGCAGCCGCGGCTGGTCGCCGGCGACTTCGCCGGCCTGTGGGGCACCTATCATCCGCGGGTCTTCTACTGCTTCCTGCTCGCCGCGGGGATTTTCGTCTCCATGCAGCGCGAGCAGAAGCGGCGCGGCCAGTCGGCCGCGGCCCGCGGCGGCATGGCGCGGCGGGTTGTGCGCATCGCCGGTGTGTGGACGTTTTACGGCATCATCCACATCTGGGGCGTCGCCGGTGGCGCTTCGACCTTCGGCCAGCGGACCCGCTTCGCGCTGTCGCTCGTGGGGCTCGGTTAAGCGATCGGAGGCCTGTTGCGGTGGTGAGCCCTTATGCTGAGAGCTTGTGAAGAAATCCCGGTGGGGGCAGGCTGGAACACCGGCGCAAGGGCGGGAGCAGTGCTCCCGCCCTCAAGAGTGGGACGGCGCCGCACCGGGACCGTTCTCGAGGGGTGGAGCATTGCTCCACCCCGGGAAGCTCTGAGAGGTTCGCCGGCAATCGATCGGCCGCGGAGTGCGCCAGGGGCCGCCCCGAGGGACTTTTCACCCATCCGGGCCTGGTCTTGTCGCGCGAAGACGCCAGGCGCAGAGAAAGATTATGGGCGCGTATTGCCCGTCGACACCTGCCCTGCCAAACTGGCGTGCGCTGTATGGCGCTGACGCGAGAGGAGGTCCTGCGCGAGATCGAGCGACACCGCGCGGCGATGGCCGACCTCGAAGCGCAGCTCGGCGAAACACCGTCGCACCCGTGGCCGCCGGCAGGCTTCTATCTGACGTTCTACATCGTTGCAGGAACGACGCTCGGCATCCTCGGCAGCATCTCCAGCTTCGCCTTCCACGTGGTGGGGTCGTTGCTCGTGAAGCAGGATCCGCTCTTGTTTCTGCGCGTGTACGGCACCGTGTTTCTCGGCGCCAAAGCGCTCACGACGGAAGACCTGGATTTCTTCATGCTGGTCGCGGTGGTGCACTTTTCGGTCGGCGCGAGCGCCGGCGCAGTCTTTCAAGTCTTGATGGGCCGCTTTGCCCCCGATCGATGGGGCCTCCAGATCGCCCTCGGCGCCCTGTACGGCCTCTCGATGTGGGTGGTGAACTTCTTTTTCGTCCTGTCCTGGCTCCAGCCGCGACTCGTCGGGCAAGCGTACGTGCTGCAATTGATGCCGGCGTGGGTGGCGGCGCTCACGCACCTGATCTACGGCGTGACGCTCGGCCTCTTGCAACCGTTGGGGCGCTTCGTGCCATATCGTCCGGTGAGTCAATGAGGGGAGCGAGCCCAAAATCCCCCGGAGCGCCAGCGGAAGGGCGGGAGCAGTGCTCCCGCCCTCAAGACTGGAACCACGGCGCGCCGGCACCATCCTCGAGGGGTGGAGCATTGCTCCACCCCGAAGTATTTTTTCACAAACGATTCGGCCGACTGGCGGCGGCTGTTCTGCTGCTCGGGGTCGCCTGCGCGCACGCCGAAGAGCGAAAGGGCGGATTGGTCGAGGAGGGCCGCGCCGTCTACACGCGCTACTGCGCCGGCTGCCACGGCGACAAGGGCGATGGCCACGGGCCGGCCGCCTCCATGCTGATCATCAAGCCGCGCGACTTCACCAAGGGCGTCTTCAAGTTCCGCTCGACGCCGAACGGCACGCTGCCGACCGACGAAGATCTGTACAAGATCATCAGCCGGGGCGTGTACCGCACCTC
>JBBITY010000265.1:0-5135 GCA_037440565.1 Desulfurellales bacterium | reverse complement strand
GTGGCATGAGGAGCAAAGCGCCCGCTTCCTGCACGGCGCGCTGGCCGACCTGCAGCGGTACGTGGCGAGAACGGGCTCCCCGTGACCCCGAAAAAATCAGTTGGAACCACAGATGCACACTGGCTTCCGGGCGTAGAAACGGTTTCTGGTTTCTCGTCGCCGGTCACTGGTCACCGGTCACGGCTTACTGATCACCGGTCACGGGCCACCAGCCTCCCACCGCCTCCACTGCTCGAGGTACACATCGAGGTTCTCGCGCGTCACCACGTCGATGCCCGAGTACTGGTACACGTCCCGCGGCCGCTCGCCATTGACCAGGCGCTTCAGGATGCGCACCGATTCTTCCCCCCAGCCGAAGTACTTCTGGCCGACCAGCAACTGCACCTTGCCGGCGCGCAGCAGATCCGGCGCGGGCGGGATCGTGTCGAAGGCGACGACCTTGGTGCGCGCCGGGTCGACCGGGTCGAGGGCGTTGCGCACAAAGACGGGCCAGCCGCCCACAGAGAGCCAGCCGTCGAGGTCCGGATAGCGCTGGGACGCCGAGGCGATGATCTCGGCCACGCGAACGGCATCGTCACGCACGTCGAACACCTCGACGATCTCAATCCCTGGATAGGTCGCCAGCGCGGCGCGCGCGCCCTCGAGGCGCTTTTGCAAGTTGTCGGCGCCGAGCGCGGTGATGATGGCGACGCGGCCGCGGCCACCGAGCAGCTCGGCAAGACCATTGCCGAGCGCGCGGCCTCCCTCAACGTCATTGACGCCATAGAACGCGAGGCGCTTGCTCTTCGGCGCATCGGAGTCCCAGGTCATGACCGGGATGCCGCTGTCGACAGCCCGATCGATCGCGTCGGTCACCAAATCGCCGTTCAAGCATGAGATGGCGATGCCGTCGACGCGCTGTGCGATAAACGATTCGAGGATCTCTTTCTGCCGAATCTCATCCGTCGTCTCCGGGCCGCGCCAGATGATCTCGATCCCGCCCAGCTCGCGCGCCGTCCGCTCGGCGCCGGCGCGCGCGTAATCGAAAACGGGGATGTGCAGCGCCTTGGGGATGAAGGCGAAGCGCAGTCTGCGCGGCTGATCCGAAGACTTGGAACAGGCGGCCAGCGCGGCTGCGACGAGGAAGCCCGCAACGAGAAATCGCACATTCATTCTAGTGTAAACGGTCCGAATCTTGTCTTTTTTGAAGAATTTCGCGCCTGTCATTCCCGCGAAACTTCGCCTCGCAAAGGCGGGGAGCGGGAATCCAGGCCCGCGCCGTTCCCCAACCTACCCGCCTGGACGCCCGCCCTCGCGAGCATGACCGAGGGAAAGCCTTGGCGGATTGAATCGATTAAACGGATTCAAGGGTCGAAAATCAAAAATCGAAAATTCAAGAGACTCACGTCTGCTCCCGCATCGCCAGGCGATCCATCACGACAATGATCAGGACCGCCACGCCGAGGATGAGCCGGTCGGCGAAGGTCCCGCCTGGGATTTGCGCCAGGGCGTTGCGGAGGACGCCGAAGATCAGCGCTCCCAGCACAGCCCCCACCACCGAGGCACGTCCACCGGACAGCGAGGCGCCGCCCACCACGGCGGCGGCGATGATGTCGAGTTCGTAGCCCGTTGCCAGGTCCGCCTTCCCCTGCCCCTGTACCACCGCGAGCACGACCCCGGAAAGGGCGGCGAGCACGCCACCGACGAGGTACACGAACGTCTTCACGCGATCCACCCGCACCCCCGCGTAGCGCGCCGCCGGCTCGTTGCCCCCGGTGGCCAGCACGTGCCGCCCGACGGCTGTGCGCACCATGAGCACTTGAAAGAACGCAGCGAGCACGACCATGACGAGTCCCGGCCACACCGAAAGCGGGACGCCGAGCGGCGCAATGCCGGCCGCGAGCCAGCGCGAAAGGTCGTAGAAGCGCCCCTCGGTAATCAAGAAGGCCACGCCGCGCGCGATCCCCATCACCCCAAGCGTGGCGATGAACGGCGGTAGGCGCACCGCAACGACGAGCACCGCCGCCGTCAGCCCCGACAGCACGCCGACGCCGACGCCCGCGGCCGCCGCTGACCACAGCGGCCAGCCGGCTTCGACGAACAGATGCCCGGTGATCACGGACGCCAAGGCGATGACCGAGCCGGGCGCAAGGTCGATACCGCCGGCACCAATGATCATCGCCGCGCCAATGGCGGCGATGCCGTAAATGCTCGAATACTTCAGAATCAATGCGACGTTCGCCGCGTTGGCAAACGTGTGCGGCCCCCCGTCGCGCGGTGCCAGCAGCGCTGCGAAGAAGGCAAACTCGATCCCCAGGATCAGCGCGGCGCTCCAGCCGGAAACAAGGCGCAGACGCATGGATGCCAGGAGTTAGGGCTCGGGGGCCGGGGCTCGGGGGTCGGACTGACACCCGGCACCCGACACCCGGCCCCCCGTAATCAGCGTGGCCAAGCGTTCCTCAGTCGCGTCTTCCGCCGCCAACTCGCCCGCCGCTTCGCCGCGGTACAGCGCCACAACCCGATCGCAGAGCACGAGCAGCTCAGGCAGGTCGCTGGATGCCAGCAGCACTCCCCCTCCCTGATCGGCGAGTTGTCGAATGCAGTCGTGGATCTCGGCCTTCACGGCGACGTCGACGCCGGCGGTCGGCTCATCGAGAAGCAACAGCCGCGGACTGTGGCGCAAGGCGCGCGCCAGCAAGAGCTTCTGCTGATTGCCGCCGGACAACGCGTCGATCGGGGCTTCGACGCCGGCGGTACGGATCGCCAGGCGATCGACCCAGTGGCGCGCCGCGCACCGCTCGTCCCCCAGGCGCAAGCGCCAACGATCAGCGGGCAGGAACACGTTCTCGCGCACACACAGGGAACGCACAAGCCCCTTGCGCGCGCGATCTTCCGGGACCAGCACGGGCTCGACGTCGCACTCGATGGAGCCAGCGCGCAACCGGCGCAGCCCGGCAATGGTCTCCAGCACGGCACTGCGTCCCGACCCGACCAGGCCGGCGAGGCCCACGATCTCGCCGGTGCGCACGGTCAGCGACAGGCCGCGCACATGGCCCGTCGTCACGTCGGCCAGGCGAAGGATGGCTGGGCCCAGCGGCCTTGCGACGCGCGTTCGCTCTGGAACATCGCGCCCGACCATGCGCCGCACCAGTGTCGACACGTCGACGGCGTCCACCGCATCGGTCGAGACGCGCACGCCATCGCGCAGCACCGTCACCCGGTCGGCGATGACCAGCACTTCCTCCAACCGGTGACTGACGTACAGCACGCCGGCACCCTGCCCTCTCGCAGTGCGCACCGCAGCAAACAACTGCCGTGTTTCCTCCCCCGCCAGCACCGCCGTGGGTTCATCGAGGAGGAGCGCGTCGGGCTGCGTCCGCAGTGCGCGCGCCAACTGCACCTGCTTGCGCTGCGGCGCGCTGAGCGCGCCCAGGCGCGCCCCGGGATCGACGCTCGAACCGAGGCGCTCCAGAGCGGCTTGCGCGGCGCTGCGCATGGCCCTGTCTTGCAGCCATCCCAGCCGGTCGCACAGCTCCTCGCCGAGAAAGATCCACTCCGCCGCCGTCAGATCGGGCGGCAGCTCCGTCTCCTGCGGCACCCATGCCACACGCGCGCCCGTGCGGACGCGCACGGCACCGGCCGCCGGGCGCACGATGCCGACAATGGCTCGCAAGAGGCTCGACTTGCCGGCACCGTTCTCGCCCACCACGGCGTGCACCTCGCCCGGGCGAACGTCGAGATCGACACCTTTCAGGGCCAGCGTGGCGCCGAAGCGAACCACGAGCCCCTGCGCGGCCAACAACGGCTCCGCGCTTCCCGCCCTCGTCCCACCAGCCAGCACGGCCGCCGTCTATCACGCGGCAACAGCGAGCCTCAAACAAACGGCAGAATGCTCCCGACCCACACCAACGCCCTGGAGGAGCAAGCTCTGGGAGCCGTGCTCTCTGCTCACCTCATCCGCATCCACTCACCACGCGTCTCAAAAACCCGGCTCCCAAATCGGGGCGAGGTCGAATTCGAAGCCTGGCAGCACGGGGTCTCCAGCGACGCTGGCCGGGTTGTCGAGGCACTCCACCGCCGCGTTCTGCCGGTAGACGTACACTCGCCGTTCGATCGGATCGATCAACCAGCCCAACTGCGCCCCGTTGGCGAGATACGCTCGCATCTTCTCTTGCAGCATCGCCAGCGGGTCGGTTGGCGAGCGCAGCTCGGCGACGAAATCCGGGCAGAGCGGAAGGAACTTCTGCTTCTCTTCCGGCGTGAGGGCCGCCAATCGCGCCCGGCGCACCCAGGCGGCCTCCGGTGAGCGAACCGCCCCATCGGGAAGCGTGAAGCCACCTGACGAGTCGAACACGACGCCGGAGCGGTTCTTCTCTGCCCAGGTTTCCAACTGGGCAATGAGCTTAACGTTCCGGCGACTGGTTTCTCCCCCTGTCGGTGACATGATCAGCAAGTGCCCCTCGGCCGAGCGTTCGATGCGTAGTTCGCGGTTGAGCTGGCAGAATTCAAAGAACTCGTCGGGTGTCATGTCTGCCGCCGGGCGCAGGTGCAGAACTAACGGGATCTCAAGATGGGGTTGCGCCTCGGTCATCTCCGTCCTCGGACTGAAACGTAGCATGGCCGCCGCTCAGAACGCCATCGCCGTGACCCGCATGCTCTCATTGGCGAGCCACAGGAACGGCGGCGCTCACGGCGCAGATCTGCTGGAAGGTTCCGGAGCAGGTGACGTGCAGCACGTCCCCCCTGCACGCCTCTGGGGCTGCCGCTCATCACCGCACCGTGGCTGCGGCCGTGCCGCCGCTGATGATGCCCACGCACACGCCTTCCTGGCAGTGGTCTCCGGTGGTGCACTCGTTCCCGTCGTCGCACGGGTCGCCGTCCGGCTTCGGCCGGCTATTGATGTCGAGTCCGGGTCCGGCCAGTCGCCGCCGGCCACCGCGCGCACGATCACCTCGTTCCTCGTCATGGCCCTTGCCCCTGTCCACACCCGCCGCTCGATGCCGTCCATCCGCAGCGGTGTAGCCGTGTAAGGCGGACATCTCTAAGTGCTTACGCCCCAGGTCCTACATAACTCAGCATGTCGGCTTGCCACCGCATAACAGAGGGGGTACCGTGCCGTCCATGCGAGCCACGGCCAGCCGGCGCCGGGCGCCGGA
>JBBITY010000264.1:3951-5137 GCA_037440565.1 Desulfurellales bacterium | reverse complement strand
GGGGCGTACGTTCGTACCGACCATGAAGCCTGACACGCCGACGACGTTCCAGTTGAACCCCCCAGGCTCGACCGTCGTGGCGATGCCGATTCCCAGGTAGCGCCCCTGCTTTCTGGCCTCCTCCTGCTCCCGCCGCAGCTCCCGGTAGTCGGCCATCTCCAGCAGCGCCTTGAGCGTGGCCTCGTAGTTGCCACTGTCGTACTCGTTGCCGCTGGGAATGGTGTAGGGGAACTTGTCCGGCGGGATGAAGTTCCTGCGCCGTATCTCCGCCGGGTCGATGCCGAGCTCGCGGGCGGCGGCGTCCATCAGCCCCTCCAGCACCACGTAGTGTGATGGCGGGCCGACGCCCCGTATGGTGCCCGCCGGACACTTGTTGGTGGCCACTATGGTGCAATCGTAGCTGGCGACCGGGATGGTGTAGCAGCCCGTAAAGCAGGCGAGTGGCTTGGCTACGGCGATCGCCGAAATCGCTCCCATCGGCTCCGCCCCGCCGTTATCCAGCGTCTTCACCTTGAGACCGGTGACGAGGCCGTTCTTCTTGACGGCGAGGGAGGCCTCGAAGTGCCGGTCCCAGGAGTGGACACCGGACACGAGGTACTCCACGCGATCCTGGATGTACTTCACGGGGCGGCCGCCTAGCTCGCGGGAGAGCAGAGCGGTGATCTCGTCGACGTGCCAGGCACAAGGTCCGGATCATCGCCCAGTGGATCGGAGGGGCCCACCGCGGCGCCTGGGTGTTCGGTCCGGCGGCGATCGCGCTGGTGACGTTTCTCTATGGAGCGCGCCTTATCGAGACGGGAACCGTGACCCGGAATTACCTGGCGCGAGGGAGCGAAGCGCTCCGGTATTGGGACACGGTGAACGCGCATTTTCCGGGAACGGTGACCCTTGGCATTCTGCTGTCCGGCGAACCGGGGACGATGGCGACCGCACCCGCCGTTCTCCTCATGGAGGATCTGCAGAGGGTGCTCGCAAACGATCCGCGCGTCCTGCGCACGGCTTCTCTCGGCGACCTGCTCACGGCGGTTTACCGGGCATTCGAGCCGGGTGCCCGCTCGATGCCGGAGGACCAGGCCCTTGTGGCGCAGCTCGCCTTCCTCGGGTCTTCGCCCGCCTTTGAACGGTTCACCGACAGGTCGTACTCGAGCGCGGTCGTGTGGGCCTACCTGCCGGACGATGACTCGAC
>JBBITY010000264.1:0-3941 GCA_037440565.1 Desulfurellales bacterium | reverse complement strand
GTCCGCCGCCGATTGGCGGAGCATCCACCGCCGCCGGGGATTGGTGTCGAGCTTGCCGCTGGCACCGCTCCCACGATGCTCGCCCTAAACGAACACACGACGAAAGGAAAGCTCCTCAATATGGCGGCCGTCTTCGCGGTCATCTTCGTCGTCGCTTCCATCGTCCTTCGGGCGCCGCTCGGCGGCTTGTACGTTACGGTGCCGATCGCGGCGAGCGTGCTGCTCGATTTCGGGACCCTCGGCTTCACGGGAAAGCACCTCGAGATGGGGACGGCCTCGATAATCGCGATGGGCATGGGCATCGGAGCGGACTACGCGATCTACGTCATCTATCGGCTGCGCGAGGAACTCGCCCGGTGCGGGAGCCCGTCCGAGGCGCTGCGCGAGACGCTCCTCACGAGCGGCCGCGCCGTCCTCTTCGTTGCCGCTTCGATCTCCGGCGGATTCGCGGCGCTCGTTCCCTCTGCTTTTCCCGGCCTCCGCACCTTTGGCCTCATGATACCCCTCACGATGCTCACCAGCGCTCTCGGGGCGGTGTTCCTCCTGCCGGCGCTTCTCGCTCAAACCCGCCCGCGGTTCCTGCGCGACCCCTTGACCAGCCGAAGGACAGGCTGCGAATCCAAGTAGACGCATGGCCGAGGAGCACCGCCCACGCCTCGCCCCTTTCGTGATGTGATGTAGGGACACCACATGAGCAGGAAAGCGGAGCCATTCGTGCTGGGATTGCCGGCGGGGCTCGGGGCGGCGACGCGTTGCTGCGCCGTTGTTCGTCGAAAGAGCGCGGTCTGGCTGAGCTCGGTTCGGGCTCGCCGGCGGGTGCCGTGATCGCGGACCTGAGCTGGGCGCTTTCGCGGGGTCAGCTCCCGCCACTGGCGGGCCTGTTCTTCGATCGCTCGCGCCTGCTCTTCGGGCACGCCTTCAAGATCAACGGCTCCCGAAAAGCCCTTGTGGAATAAAGCGTCCCCGACGGGATTTGAACCCGTGTTGCCGGCGTGAAAGGCCGGTGTCCTGGGCCTGGCTAGACGACGGGGACGAAAGAACGCTGTCGGCGGGGCCGCCGATTGGGTGCGCGCCGCGCGGGACGCAGAATTGGTTGTCCGCAGATTGGTACGTGAAAACCGCCGCGGAAGCAATCCCGGCGAACAGGTGTCGGATGCCGGGTGGCGGCTGTCAGGTGACAGGCGGCAGGCGCCACCTTTTCTCGCGACCAGCGACCTTTTCGCGCCTCGGCACAGGTGGTAAACGACGGGCGAATGCGCGAGATCGTTCCCGACATCTTCACCTGGTCGTGGTTTTCGGAGCCGTACGGCTACGGCTTCAACGGCTATCTGGTCTGCCACGCTGGGGGAAACCTGTGCGTCGATCCGCCCGAAGTGCCGGCGGATGTCTTGGCGGAGCTGGCCCGCCGCGGTGTCTGCCGAATCCTGCTCACCAACCGCAACCACGTGCGCGACGCCAATCGCGTGCGCGCGCGCACCGGGGCGCGCACGGCGATCCATCCCGACGACGCCGGATACGCGCGGGGCCAGGGGGCGGAGATCGACGATGAGCTGCGCGTCGGCGAACAGGTCGGACCGCTCATGGTGGTGGGCGTGCCGGGAAAATCGCCCGGCGAGGTGGCCCTTCACTGGCCAGAGCGCCGCGTGCTGATCGTCGGCGATTCGGTGATCGGAAAGCCGCCCGGTCACTGCAGTCTGCTCAAGGAGCGGGTGATGGATGATCCCGCGCGCCTTCGCGCCAGCATCCGGGAGTTGCTCAACCTCGACTTCGACACCTTGCTGGTCGGCGACGGCGAGCCCATCCTGCGCGGAGCCAAGGACCGACTGCGCGAGCTGGTAGAGTCGTTCGGGTGAGAGCTTTGAAGAAATTCCGGTGCGGAGAGGTCGTAAGACCGACGGAAGGGCGGGAGCAGTGCTCTCACCCTCGTCGAGTGCTTGCGGAAATGAGGCGGGGGCAGGTTCGAAACCTGCCCTGGTCGGAGGGGGGAGGGTCGCTCCCGGCCTCCCATCGCTGACGCGCGGACGCGAGTTCCCCAGCGGCTGCTTGACGGCGCGGTCGGGTTTCTTGTACTGGACGCGACAATTCCGAGCGACTCGCCGATGGCGCAGCCGATGGGGGGGCGGCGCGAACCCGCGAGGGGCGGGTCGTTTCCGCTCGCCCACGGCCGCCGAGGTGCGAAATCTGGGGGAACAGCCATGACGGACGGCGGAATAGTCGTGGATGCCGACGGCCACGTGTTGGAGCCGATGGAGCTGTGGGACCGCTACCTGTCTGCGAGCGGGCGCCGGTTCAAGCCGCACGCGGTGCGCAACGACTGGGGGCTCGACACGGTCTACGTCGGCGAGCAAGAAATCGTGACCGCGCCGCTCGGCCTGCTCGGGACACCGGGCAGTCGAATGGACGAAACCGATCCGGCGAAGAAGATCCCATGGGAGCAGGCGCAGCGCGGCGGGTTCGATCCGGTGGCGCGCCTGCGCGACATGGATGTCGAGGGCATCGATGTGGCGGTGCTCTATCCGAGCATCGGCCTCAACTTCTGGGCGATCGAAGATCCGGCCGCGGCGCTGGCGCTGGCGCGCGCGTACAACGACTGGCTGGCGGAGTACTGCAGCGCAGATCCGCGCCGGCTCGTCGGCGCGGCGATGTTGCCCTTTCAGGACCCGGCGGGCGCCGCGGCCGAGCTGCGCCGCGCCGCCCTGGAGCTGCGCTTTCCGGCGGCGTTCGTGCGGCCGAACCCTTGCCGCGGGCGGCACATCGGCGACGAGGATTTCGAGCCGGTGTGGGCGGCAGCGGAGGACCTCGGCGTGACGATCGGCATTCACGAAGGCAGCTCCAATACGATCCCGACGCTCGGGACGGACCGTCTTTTCAACCCCCTGCTGCTGCACGCCATGTCGCATCCGTTCGAGCAGATGCTGGCCTGTGCGACCCTCATCGTCAGCGGCGTCATGGAACGCCACCCGCATCTCCGCTTCGTCTTCCTCGAATCGGGCGGCGGCTGGGCGCCGTACTGGCTCTGGCGGCTGGATGAACAAGTGCGCGGGTTCGGCGGCTACGCACCGGCGATGAAGCACCGGCCGAGCGAGTACTTCACCCGGCAATGTTGGATTTCTTTCGAGATCGACGAACACACGCTGCCGGCGCTGCTGCCTTACGTCGGCGAGGCGCGGATCGTGTGGGGGTCCGACTACCCGCATCACGACGCGACGTTCCCGGGGGCCGTGGCCAAGCTCGGGCGCATCATCGACGGGCTACCGCCTGCGACCCGGCGCCGCATCTTGGGCCAGAACGCGTGCGACGTCTACCGCTTGCCGGTGAACTGAGCACAAGACGCCATCGCGGGCTGGCGCGCGCAACCCAAAGGCAAGGGCTACCTCCTCGTCATGCCCGCCAAGGCAGGCATAGGAGAAGGGTCGATCTGCACACCGCTCTTGCATGCGGGCTTCGCCCTGCACCCAGCGAGGGACAAACCTCTCCCTCGATACGCACCCTTCGGGTGCTACTCGGGATGAGCGGTGAGATGGCCGTGCGCCCTGAGCAGCCGCGTAGTGGCGTGTCGAAGGGTGTGCGGGCTCATGGGCCGCTGCCTCGTTGGCGGGCCAACATCCTCAGCCGCAGGCAGGAGGGGTTGGGCGGGTTCGCGCTCAAAACCGCCGCGTCCGAACGCGGACACCTGGCCTGGTCCAGTGCTTCGAGGTGGGCGGCGGTGGGTGGATCGATTTTGAAGCAAAGGGTCGCAACCTTGCGAAGGCCGGCGCACGCGCCGTACCGGAAACGCCAGCGACGGTGTTGGCAAGAGTGAACCCGTACGAGGCCGGTGGTGCCGTCGGGCCGGGTGTTGCGCGCGAGCAAGCACGGTCCTTCCACACTTGCAGCCGCACGTTGCGGCCGGGCTGTGCCGCCGAAACTGATTCCGGCCGAGTGCAGGCCTGGAAAGAGGA
>JBBITY010000263.1:0-5146 GCA_037440565.1 Desulfurellales bacterium | reverse complement strand
AACCGGCGGGCAAGAGGTGAGCGCCTTCCGGCGCGAGCTGCGGAACGTGCGCCCGCCGGTCAAAGACGACGGCGGGGCTCTGGCGGAGGCATTGACATCAATCGATGCCTTGACAGCGAAGGCCATTGCCAGCATCGAGGCTCATACAGAAACAGCGCGTGATAAACTCGCAGAGCTCAACATTTCGGTTGGGACGCAGCGCAACCGACTCAAGCGACTCGACGTCAGGGAAAGAGAAGCAAAGGACATGATCGCGCGTGCGGCAGAGGACGCGAAGGCGCGACTGCGCGACAAGAGGTGAGTCGGCAGACTGCTCTGCGTGTCCAGTCGCGCGCCAGTGCCAGTGAAAGAACGCCGGTGCATTCGAATGGCAGTCGCCAGTGTCGACAGGCGACGGGCGTGGGGGAGGAGATGACGACTTCGGATCACATCAAATCCGTCTTGAAGGAGACGCGGGTGTTTTCGCCCCCGCCGGACTTCAGCGCGCGCGCACACGTGTCGGGCAGCGGCGACCTCGCGCGCATCGCGGACCGAGCACGCCAACAACCGGACGACTTCTGGGCCGAGGTCGCCCGCGAATTGCATTGGTTCACACCCTGGCGGACTGTACTGGAGTGGAACCCCCCCTTTGCCAAGTGGTTCGTCGGCGGTACGACCAACCTGTGCTACAACTGCCTCGACCGCCACGCGGTGGGCTGGCGCCGCAACAAGGCCGCCATCATCTGGGAAGGCGAGCCGGGCGAGAGCCGGATCCTGACCTATGCCGACCTGCTGCGCGAGTCGTCGCGCTTCGCCAACGTCCTCAAGGGCCTCGGCGTCAAGGTCGGCGATCGGGTCGGGTTGTACATGCCGATGATCCCCGAGCTAGCCATTGCCATGCTGGCTTGCGCGCGCATCGGGGCAACGCACAGCGTCGTGTTTGGGGGCTTCAGCGCGGAGGCTCTCCGCGATCGCCTGAACGATGCTCAAGCGAAGGTGGTCGTGACAGCCGACGGTGGGTATCGGCGCGGTGGCATCGTGCCGCTCAAAGCCAACGTCGATGAGGCACTGCGCCAAACGCCCTCCGTAGAGCATGTCGTCGTCGTGAGTCGAACGGGCCGGACCGTGCCGATGCACGAGGGGCGCGACCACTGGTGGAGTGACCTCGTGGAGAAGGCGAGCGACCTCTGCCCGGTTGAGCGGCTGGACGCCGAGCACCCGCTGTTCATTTTGTACACAAGCGGCACGACCGGAAAGCCGAAGGGCGTCGTCCACACCACGGGTGGCTACATGGTGCATACGTACATCACCAGCAAGTGGGTGTTCGATCTGCGGGACGAGGACACGTATTTTTGCACGGCCGACATCGGATGGGTGACCGGCCACAGCTACGTCGTCTACGGCATTCTCGCCAACGGCGCGACGACCGTGATGTACGAAGGTGCGCCGAATCATCCACAACCGGATCGCTTCTGGCAGATCGTTGACAAGTACGGCGTCAGCATCTTGTACACTGCGCCGACCGCCATCCGCAGCTTCATGAAGTGGGGCGCCGAATGGCCACGCCGCCACCGCCTCGACAGTTTGCGTTTGCTCGGTACCGTCGGCGAACCGATCAATCCGGAAGCGTGGATGTGGTACGACCGCGAGATCGGCAAGGGGAGGTGTCCGATCGTCGATACGTGGTGGCAGACCGAGACCGGCGGGATCATGATCACGCCGTTGCCAGGCGCAACGGCGACCAAGCCGGGATCGGCGACGCGGCCGTTCCCGGGTATCGAGGCGGCCGTCGTCACGCGGGACGGCGAGCCGGTCCAGCCCAATCAAGGCGGCTTTCTCGTCATCAAGAAGCCGTGGCCGGGCATGCTGCGCACGATCTACGGAGACCCCGAGCGGTATGCTCAGCAGTACTGGAGCCAAATCCCTGGGGTGTACTTCACTGGCGACGGCGCGCGGCAGGATGAGGACGGCTACTTCTGGATCATGGGGCGGATCGATGATGTGGTGAACGTCGCTGGCCATCGCCTTGGCACGATGGAAGTCGAGAGCGCTCTGGTCAGTCACCCGGCGGTGGCCGAGGCGGCGGTCGTCGGCCGTCCGGATGAGGTGAAAGGTCAGGCGCTGGAGGCATTTGTGACGCTCGAGGCGGGGTACACGTGGAACGATGGGCTCAAGGAGGAACTGCGCGACCACGTCGCCAAGGAGATCGGCGCGTTCGCCCGTCCGGACGAGATTCGCCACGCGGACGCGCTGCCCAAAACGCGGAGCGGCAAGATCATGCGCCGCCTCCTGCGCGATATCGCCAGCGGCAAGGAGACACTGGGTGACACCACCACGCTGGAGGATCTCTCCGTCCTCGCCAAGCTGCGGGAGGAGGAGGAATAGCGGCAAGTTTCAAGCAACCAGCTTCAAGCCTCCAGATCGAGGGACCGCGTCCCCGGGTCGCCGGCTTGTCGCTTGAGACTTGCCGCTTCCAGCTTGTAGCACGTCGCCTGCATCTCGCCGCCATGCCCTTGAAGCTCTACAATACCCTCAGCGGACACCTGGAGGAATTCGTCCCGCTCGCTCCCGGCAAGGTGCGCATGTACGTGTGCGGCGTGACGGTCTACGACCGGTCGCACATCGGACACGCGCGAGCCCTGGTGGTGTTCGACGTCATCTACCGCTACCTGCGCTTCCTCGGCTACGAGGTGACGTTCGTGCGCAACCTCACCGACGTCGACGACAAAATCATCAAGCGCGCCCAGGAAACCGGTCGTTCGGCGCAGGCAGTCGCAGAGGAGAACATTGCCGCTTTTGCTGAGGATGTGAAGGTGTTGTGTTGCGAACGCCCGACGATCGAGCCGCGTGCGACCGATCATATCGGCGAGATGATCGCCTTGATCCGGGAGCTGGAAGCGAAAGGCTTGGCGTACCCTGCTGACGGCGACGTGTACTTCGCCGTGGACAAGTTCCCGCCCTACGGCCGGCTGTCGAAGCGACGCCTTGAAGACATGATGGCCGGCGCGCGTATCGAGGTCGACGAACGCAAGCATCACGCGATGGACTTCGCGCTGTGGAAGGCGAGCAAACCCGGGGAGCCACAGTGGGACAGCCCATGGGGACCCGGGCGTCCCGGCTGGCACATCGAGTGTTCGGCGATGTCGAGCAAGTATCTCGGCCAGCCCTTCGACATCCACGGGGGCGGCAGCGACCTCATCTTTCCACATCACGAAAACGAGATCGCGCAGTCAGAGGGCGCCAAGGGCTGCGCGCTGGCGCGCTACTGGTTGCACAACGGCATGGTCACGATTGCGCGCGAGAAGATGTCAAAGTCGCTGGGCAACTTCATGAGCATCCAGGAGGCGGCGAAACTCGTCGGCGGCGAGGCGCTGCGCCTGTTCGTCCTCGGCACGCAGTATCGCAGCCCACTCGACTTCTCCGAGGAGCGCCTGCACGAGTCGAAGCGCGCGCTCGATCGCCTGTACGAAACGATCGCGCGCGCGGACGCCGCTTTGGCCGGACACGATGTGCGTGTGGATGCCGAGCAGGAGAGGGCCATCCTCGACGACTTTCGCGAAGGGATGGACGACGACTTCAACACCGCCCGCGGGTTGGCGGCCCTCTTCGAGGCTGTGCGGGCGCTCAACCGGCACCTCGATGCCGAAGAATGGAGCGCCGCTGCGGCCTGCCGGCGTGCGGTCGCTGCAATGGCCGGCGTACTCGGCATTGCGGCACAGGATCCCCGCGCCGTCCTGGAGCGCGCGAAGCGGGAGCACATCGAAGAGCTGGAGCTTTCGGCGGCGGAGATCGAGCAGCTCATCGCCGAGCGCGCGGCGGCGCGTAAGGCCCGCGATTTCGAACGCGCTGATGCCATCCGCACCCGACTCAAAGCCAAAGGCATCGTCCTCGAAGACACCCCGCAAGGAACAGTGTGGAAGGTTGAGCGATAAGGGACTCCAAGGCCCAAACGGCAAGTCGCAAGCCGAGGCGACACAAAGCCGGTGGTGAGCCGCTGGGGAGACGTTTTGAGGACCTGATCGTGTGGCAGATGGCTTCAGACTCTGGGCTTTGGACTTTAGGCTTCCGCACGGCTACGGTGCGACTGCGCGCCCGTAGCTCAGGTGGACTAGAGCGGCTGGCTTCGAACCAGTAGGTCGGGTGTTCGAATCACCCCGGGCGCGCTTTTTCTTTCGGAAACACGACGGGTCGGCGCCGGCGCTCAGAGTTCGTGAAAAAATCCACCTCAGCGCGGACCGCAACAGGGATGGGAGGGCGAGAGCAGTGCTCCCGCCCTCAAGGCTGAAGCTGCCTTACGCCGGCACCACCCTTGAGGGGGGAGCATTGCTCCACCCCGAGGGATTTCTTCGCAAGCTCTCACGCCAGCAAGGACAGAATCAGCCGCCCGCGGTCGCGGCTGCGCGCATCGGCGTCCGGGTACAGTGCCGAGATCGGACGCGCGAGATATTCGCGCAGCTCCGCCTCGGTCTGCTTCGCTGTCAGCACCTCGTGCGCCGCGTCGCGCGGCTTGTTCGCTTGCAACTTGACCGGTCCTTCCCAGCCGCCTTCGGCGAAGTACCAGTTCTTGAAGCCGCCCCGGAAGCCGGCACGAAACAGGGCGGCGCCGAGCCGCGTCGCTACGGGCGGCACCTGGACGCGCAGCGCGCGGTAGGTTTCCTCGTGGTCCTTCCCCTCACACGAAACCATCACGTGGCCGTTTGGAGGCAGCACGCCGCAGAGGGCCGCGAAAAGCGAAACCTCGTGATCGCCGTCGCTCAGGTCAATCCGATTTCCGTTCGCCATCGCCGGCCGCGGTCTATAGGCGCAATCGATCCAGGCCTGAACGCCTTTGCCGCCGGCACTGAAGACACCCCACAGCACGGGTTCAGCCGTGCTCACCCTGCCATGCCTGAGGTCGATCTCGAAATGCCGCCAGCCGGAAAAGCGATGCGCGCGACACGCGCGAAGTCGAACGGAAAACGGGCCCACACGGGCTCGCTCGATCCGAGCAAGCGCCTTGGGGACGGTCGTCCCCGAGGCACCTCGCACCCCCTGCTGCACGCTCCGGCGATCCTCCACGGCCACGCAACCGAGTCTGAAACCACCATGATCCGCCGGTCAAGAGGGAGCGCTTTCGCCGTCGCCGGTTGAAGCGGATCAACGAACCTGGTCATGCCCGGTAGCTGAC
>JBBITY010000262.1:0-5153 GCA_037440565.1 Desulfurellales bacterium | reverse complement strand
GCCTGCACCTTCACCACCTTCATCGGTTACGAGCACACGGCCAGTCCGATCGGGCGGCACCTGCACCGCAACATCATCTTCCGCAACCACCACGTGCCCGCGTTTGCAAAGAGCCAACTCGAAACGCATGCCGATGGCATTCCCCAGGGTGTCTGGTCGGCGGTCGAGACCGACTGTCTGAACGCCGGGAACGGATGCGACGCCGTGATCATCCCGCACAACTCCAACTTGAGCGGTGGCGAGCAGTGGCTCGACCCCATCGATGCCGCTGAGGCGCAGCGGCGGCAGGATCGCGAGCCGCTCGCTGAGATTCACCAGCAGAAGGGCAACTCGGAATGCCGGTTCGACCGTCTGGCAACGCTCGGCGTCCAGACCGAGGATGAGCTGTGCACGTTCGAGCAGCTCCTCGTCGCCCACGAAGGGCCCGGCGAACCTCCGCCCCCGATCGATCAGTACCCGGCACGGAACATGGTCCGCAATGCGCTCAAGGACGGCCTGCGCTTCGAGGAGATCTTCGGCGTCAATCCCTTTCAGCTCGGCTTCGTCGGCGGCACGGACACGCACAACGCGACGGCCGGCAACGTCGAGGAGGCCGGCTGGGAGGGCGGTCAGGGAAACAGCGATGCCGGCCCAGCACGTCAGATCTCGGACGAGCTGCGCACGAACCCGGGAGGACTCGCCGTGGTGTGGGCGGAGGAAAACTCGCGCGACGCCATCTTCGCCGGCCTGCGGCGCCGCGAAACCTATGCGACCAGCGGCACGCGGCCCGTAGTGCGCTTCTTCGGCGGCGCGCTATCGGAGGTGACGTGCGCGGCGGCCGACTTCATCGAGAGCGCCTACAAACGCGGGACGCCCATGGGCGGCGAGATCGGTCCCGTGCGCGGCGACGCGAGCCCGCGCTTTGCAGTGTTTGCGGCGAAGGATCCGGGCACCGATGAGCGGCCGGGCACCGATCTGCAGCGCATCCAGATCGTGAAGGGCTGGGTCGATGCCGGCGGCGAGACCCGCGAGCAGGTGTTCGAGGTCGCGGGAAACCCGCACAACGGCGCCAGTGTCGACCCTGCCTCCTGCGCGCCGGTGGGAGCGGGCGCGCGCGAGCTGTGCGCGGTGTGGGAGGACCCGGACTTCGATCGCACGCAGCGCGCGTTCTACTACGCGCGGGTGCTCGAAAATCCCACCTGCCGCTGGAGCACCCTGGTCTGCAAGAGCGTGGGAGTGGACCCGTTTTCTCCTGACTGTGCCGCGCAGGCGACGGCGGCAGGCGCGGCGTTCGCCGACTGTTGTCTGACGGAAGAGAACGACCGTTTCATCGAACCCATCGTCCAGGAGCGGGCGTGGACCTCTCCGATCTGGTACCGGCCGGAGTCGATCGCGGGTGTCGAGGGGGCGGTCGAGTTCGGACCGCGGCCTGGAACGGACGTGCTGGAGCTGGCGATTCGGCTCGGCAGAGTGCCGCCCGAGTTCGACCCCGAGCAGGCCGACTTGACGGTGAGCGTCACGGACGACGATGAGATCTACCGCGTGACGATTCCGGCGGGAGCGATGCAGCCCACCGAAACGCCCGGCCGCGTGGAGCTTCGGGACGGCATGGGGCCGGAGAGCCTCGAATCGGCGGCGCTCGAGATCGGCGCGGGCGGCGAAGGACGCCTGAGCCTCCTCACCCGCGAGCGCGACCTCTCCGCGGCGAACCGCGGCGATCACATGGTGCGCGTCGCGTTGCAGATCGGCACGTACCGATCGTCGCACACGCGGCTGTGGGAAGCAGCGGGAAACCGACTGGCGCCGGTCGTGGACTGATGCCTCCGCCGCTTCGATTTTCTCATCACCTCAACCTGGCCCTCTCCCAGACAGCGTGGACAGAGAGGGGATCCTCCTGGTCGCGAGCAATGCGGCGAGCCCGGTATCGGCTGCTCCGAGTCCCGGCAATCCATTTCCTCATCCTGGGCGGTCTCCTCTTCGCGATCGGTCCGCCGCGCTGGTCGCGACCGCCTGCCGGCGAGCGCGAACGGGGTTCGATCGTCATCACGGCAGCCGACGCCTGCCGATTGGCGCGCGAGTGGACTCGGCAGCACGGTTCTCCTCCCAGTGCGTCCGAGGCGCGGTGGCTGTTCGACAATGCGATCGATGAGGAGCTGCTCTACCGCGAGGCGCTCGCACTGGGGTTCCACCGAGCCGATCCGGTGGTGCGCGTGCGCCTCGTGAGGCTCGCCCGGTCGCTGGGTCTCGCCCCGACGGGCGACGAAACGCTGGAGGGCGAAGCCCGCGCACTTGGTTTTGACCGCAGCGACGAGTTGGTCCGACGGCATCTCGTCGAGATGATGCGGTTGGCCGCGGCCAAGCTCGGGCCGTCGGATCTGCCGGCGGAATCCGAGCTGCGGGATTATCACGAGCGCCATCCCGACCGATTCCGCGATCCGGCCCGGGTGCGCCTCACACACGTCTATATGAGCTTCGCACAACGAGGTACCGGCGCCGAAGAGCAAGCGATTCGGTTGCTGAGCCAGTTGCGGGCAGAGGGCATCGACCCGCAGGACGCGCCCGCGCTCGGAGATGCCTTCATCCGCGGCCCGCACGTGTCGTCCGCATCCAGTGCCGAGCTGGAGCGCATCTTCGGCCCGGAGTTTGCGCACGCAATCGAGAGGATACCGCCGCGGGCGTGGGCGGGGCCGATCCGATCCAGTTACGGGGTGCATCTGGCCTGGATTCACGAACGGATTCCCGCGCGCCTGCGTCCGTTGGAATCGGTCCGGAATCAGGTGCTGCACGCCCTGCTCCGGGAGCGCGCTGCGGAGCGATTTCACAGCCGCATGCGAACCCTGCGCGCCCGATATCGAATCGAGCTGCCGCTGCTCGACGGTCTGGATGTGCTCGCGTGCCAAGCCGCCCCCGGAACGGCGGCGCCACGGCTGGCGTCACAGGGATGAATGGGGGTTGCGCGGCCGCGCGGAGGCCGCGCGCCAGGGTTCGGACGCAAACAGCGGCGATTCCGGGTCGACCGATCGACAAGCCGGATTCTTCATTGACAAATCTGAACGCCAGGCGGTATCCATCAAACTGGGTGCCGGAGAAGATAAGCCCAAAAGAGAGGGGGCAAGCATGACGCGGGCGCCGCCATCTGCCTAACCTAGTAGCGATTCGGGCAGAACCGCTCCTTCGCCGTTCGAGGCGGGGGCAATCAACCAACCGAGGGGAGGGAGTGATGAAACAAGTTACTCGGCTTTTTCAGACTGTATGCTTTGTAGGTCTCGTCGTGCTGGCGCTGAGCGCCTTCGTCAGCCCGGCCGATGCCGGTACGAAGACCCAAGGGAGCCTGCTGGCGCAGGGGTCAACGGACTTCAGCCTTGGGCAGAACGGCAAAGTGGCCGTCAAAGAGAGCCCGTCGGACTCCGGCGGCCTGGTGATGCAACTCAAGCTCGGGAAGGTCAGTTGCCCGGTCACGTGTCCGACCTGTGATCCGGAAAAGTGCACCGGAAGCGACTCCGCACCCGGGGCTCGATTTCACGTCCTCGAACTCAACACCGACTATAACGGCGTGGTGACCCAGGTCGGTCTCCTTTACAATCTCACCAACGGGAAGGGGACCTTTCTCGACAAGAACCTCAACGACACGGGCAAGAACAAGATCTCCGGGGGCGACGTTTTCGGAGCGTTGGCCGGCGTAATCCAGGGTCAGAACCTGGGCATTGGCTTTCTCCGCTGCCGTACGTCGGCCAGTACGCCGGGCGACTGTCTGACGGCGCCGCTGCTGCCTGGGAACGGGTGCCTCGATGGCGATGTCTATGCACTGATGGGTGTGACAGCCAGCGCCGAAGCGCCGGCGCCGCCAGGATGCACCGTCGATGCCGATTGCGCGGCGACGCAGATCTGTGTTGCCCCACTATGCATCACTGACCCGTGTACGCAGGATTCTGAATGCCGGAGCTTCACGGGTCCGGGCAGCGACGTGGCCTGCAACGAAACGAGCAGCACCTGCTGCTTCCCGGATCTCGATCCGGATCCGGATTGCGACATCGACTGAGTGCCGTCGCAGTTTGCCGCAGGCGGCTGGGGGATTCCCCGCCGCCTGAGAGCCTGTGAGGAAATCGGCGGCGAGGTCTGCGGTGGGGACAAGCGGGGCGGGAGCACTGCTCCCGCCCTCAAGATTACGTGACCGAATGCATGCCGTCATTCTAGAGGGGGGAGCGTTGCTCCACCGCGAGGGATTTGTTCACAAGCTCTGAGTTCAAACAGGGGAGAAGTCTCACTTCGTTGGGGCTTCTCCCCTGTTCTGGAAGGCCATCCCGTGCAGCGGCGTCGCCGCGTTTCGCTGGGCCGTTCATCGTGGGAGCCGGCTTCTGAATTGGTCACCGCGGTAGCGTTCCAGCGCGTCCTGCGCCCGCGGGTCTCCGTCCTGAGCAAACCACTGCAACGAACTGTGGGCGGTCGCGCGGACGACGGCCGCCTCGTCATCGAGCGCACGGACGAGTGCGGGAACGGCAGCGGGATCGCCAGTCCGGGCCAACAGATAAGCCGCATGCTGGCGAATCAGCGCATCTGGATCGCGGAGCGCCGTTACCAAGAGGTCCGTCGCTTGGCGGTCACCGACCTCTCCTAAGAGGAACGCTCCGCGCAGCTTTCGGGGCCCGCCCAGCGCCTCACGCCCTGCCTGTCGCATTCGCTCGACGAGCGGATCGCCCGCCGGTCGCCCCCGAGCGTAGCTGCCGAGGAGTTGGCGGGCGCGCCCGCTCAATTCGAAATCCTCCTCATTGAGAGCGGCCGCGATGAGCTGTGCCCACCCTTCCGGGCTGTTCAGAGATGCCCCGCACGACTGCAGGACCCGCCGCCGCAGGGAAGGATTGGGGTCCCGCAGGAGCGCAAGAGCTTTGGGTAGAGCCCTCGCCTCTTTCATGATGCACAGCGCGTCGATGGCCCACATGCGCGCCCGCGGGTCGTCACTGCTCGTTTCGCGGATCAAGAGGTCGGCCGCGGCCGGATCGCCGATGGTGCCGAGGCTGGTGAGGCACTCGTAGCGCACTTGAGGATCCGGATCGCGGCCGTACTGCTCGATGAGCGGTTGAACCGCCCGGCGATCGCGTATCTGTCCGAGCGCCTCGACCGCATCCAGGCGTACGTCCGAGCTCGAATCGGCGAGAGCCGCCAGCAGGACCTCGGCC
>JBBITY010000261.1:0-5207 GCA_037440565.1 Desulfurellales bacterium | reverse complement strand
AAAACCAGGCCCGGATGGTTTTCCCCTCGGCGGGGCGCAGGGGCGCCAGCCCCGCGTCAGATGAAGACGCGCTCCTTCATCTCAGGCGGGCTCCGCCCTGCACCCGGCGAGGGCAAAACCTCGCGGTTGTCACCTTAACGGCCTTCCCTTCTCACTCCTCGCCCCGCAGGGGCACAAGACAAAAGCGCTCCACGTCGACGAGGCCGCGGTCGGTGAGGCGCAGCGAGGGAATGACCGGGAGTGCCAGAAACGCGAGCGTCATGAATGGGTCGCGCAGCGGGCTGCCGAGCGCGCGGGCGGCGGCCAGCACGTCGTTCACCTCGGAAACCACGTACTCGAAGGGCGCATCCGACATCAGCCCGGCGATCGGCAGCCGCACCGCCGCGAGCGGCGCGCCGTCCTTCACCGCCACCAGCCCGCCCTGCATTTTCTCCAGCCCCTTGATCGCCTCCCACATGTCGGCATCGTTCGTGCCTGCGACCACCACGTTGTGCGAATCGTGCGCCACGGTCGAGGCGATGGCGCCGCCGCGTAGGCCCAGGCCGCGTACGAAGCCCAAGCCGATGTTCCCCGTCCCGCGATGGCGTTCGACGACCGCCAGCTTGGCGAGGTCGCGGTCGGGATCCGCCACCACCAATCCATTGCGCACGGTGGGCGCCAGCAGCGCCTTGCGGGTGATCAGTTGATCCGCCACCAGGTCGATGACCTTGACCGGTGCGTGCCCATCGGCGGGAATGTCCAGCCCGCTGATGCGCGCCCAGGCGATGTTGACCGCCGCCCGCGGGGCGAGCGCAGGGGGCGGCAGCTCGGCAACAAGTCGGCCGTCGCGGGCCACCGGGCGCCCATCCTTGAGCACGAGACGCGGGCGAAATTCCGCCAGATCATCCAAGAGCACGAGGTCGGCCCGATAGCCCGGCGCGATCGCACCGAGCTCCGGAATGAAAAAGTACTTGGCCGGATTGACGGTGACCATCTGGATGGCCGTGATCGGCGGCAAGCCGAGACGGACCGCGCGCCGGAGCAAGTGGTCGACGTGCCCTTCGGCCAGCAGGTCCGTCGGATGCCGGTCGTCGGTGACCAGCCCGCAGCGCACGGCGTTCGCTGGCGTGACGATCGGCAGCAGGGCCTCCAGGTTCTTCGCCACGCTGCCCTCGCGGATGAAGACGTGCATTCCCGCCCGCAGCTTCGCGCGCGCCTCTTCAACGGTCGTGCACTCGTGGTCCGACTTGATGCCCGCCACGACGTAGGCGTTGAGGTCGGTACCGCCAAGCCCCGGGGCGTGCCCATCGATGCGCTTTCCGTGCGCCACCCGGAGCTTGCCGAGTAGCGCCGGATCGCGTGCCAGCACGCCGGGGTAGTTCATCACTTCGGCCAGACCGAGGACTTGCGGATGGCCCATGAGCGTCGCCAGCTCGCGGGCGCCCAGCCGCGCCCCGGCGGTTTCGAGCGGCGTCGCCGGCACGCATGACGGCAACATGAAGAAGACCGACAGCGGCAAGTCGTGCGCGGCTTCGAGCATGTAGTGAATGCCGTCCAAGCCGAGGACGTTGGCGATCTCGTGCGGGTCGGCCACCACGGCGGTCGTGCCCATCGGCACTGCTACCCGCGCGAACTCGCGCGGCGTGAGCATGGTCGATTCGAGATGGATGTGCCCGTCGATGAAGCCCGGCGCGAGAAAGCGGCCTTCCGCGTCAATCTGCTCCCGGCCGGCGTACTGGCCGAACCCGATCACCCGCCCGCCGGCGATTCCGACGTCCGCCTCGTGGATTTCGGCGGAAAAGACGTTGATGACGCGGGCGCCGCGGATGACCAAGTCGGCCGGCTCTTCGCCGCGGGCCACGGCGATGATCCGTTCGAGATCGGGCGCTGCCGGTCGCTGCTGCTCGCCAGCGAGGATCACGCGTGCGGCCTCCAAGTGGCCCAGACGAACAGCGGTGGGCCGTTCCCATCCTCCCCGCCTGATGCGGGGCGGCGCCCCTGCGTCCCATCGAGGGGGGAACCACCCGGCCCGGTTCTCCCCTCGGGCTCCCCTTTCCAGGCCGTACTCGGCCGGAATCGGTTCCGGCGGCACAGCCCGGCCGCAACGTGCGGCTGCCGTGCCGAAGGATCATCCGCACTCGCGCGCAGTCGCTTGCCCACCGGCGCCGACGGCCTCACACGGATCCATTCCTGCGAGGATCCGTCTGGGGCATCCGCGTCACGTCGCGTGCGCCGGCCTTCGAAAGGCTGCGGCCGTTTGCTGCAGAATCGTGACCTCAAGGTCGCTGAGGGTTTCATCAGCGTACAGGCTCTTCGACGGCCGCGACGTACGGCAGCGCGCGGCCCCGCCCGCCCGCGTCGAGGCCGCATCCGATGATCCATACGTCCGGCACCTCGAAGCCGACATAGTCGGCCGAAATGTCGGTGACGCGGCGCGACGGCTTGTCGAGCAGGACGCACGTGCGCAGCCAGGAGGGGCGGCGCGCCGCCAGGTGGTCGCGCACGAGCCGCAGCGAGCGACCGGTGTCGAGAATGTCGTCGACCACGAGCACCGGCCGCTCGCGGATGTCGATGGCGAGGTCCTTGTGGATGCGCACCATTCCACTCGACTCCGTGGTTGCCCCGTAGTGCGACACAGCCATGAAGTCGATAACCGGCTCAATTCCCAGGCGCGCCAGGGCGCGCACGAGGTCGGCCAGGAAGATAAAGCTGCCGGTCAGCAGCCCGACGACGGCCGGAGTCGTGTCCGGCAGGTCGTCCCGGATCGCGCGCGCCAGCTCAGCGACGCGCGCGCCCACGGCCGCTTCGTCGAACAGGACGCGGTGCTTCAACACGGCTCCCTCCTGGCACTCACCCCACACGGGAAGTCATGATTGCGCCGTTCTATCCTCCCCGCCTGGATGTCCGCCCCACGCCGTCGCCGGGGCGGGCTCTTCGCGGGCATGACGAGGAGGGAGCCTCTGTCTTCGGGTTGCGGGCGCGAGCCGCGATGTGTCATTTGTGGGCACTCCGCAGTGGCCGGCGGTTGTTCCATTTTTTGCAATGCTCAATTAGCGGATTGAACGGCCGCCAGTCCGACTCCGGGTCTCGGAGAATCCCTGTAATCCGTTCAATCCGCTGTGATCCATGCCCGGGTTCGTTCAGGACGGCTCACTCAGCAAACCAGATCGCGGCAAAAGATTCCACGCGTCCCGGATGCACGCCGAGGCGAAATTGCGCGCGAGCGGCGGGAAGCTTAGACTGCGCATGCACCGATGGCGAAGAAATCTCCGGTGGCCGTTCTTTTCGACAGAAAGCGTGTGAAAAAATCCCGCAGGGCGGAGCAATGCTCCACCCCTCAAGAATGGTGGCGGCGTACAGCCGCGTCGGCCTTGAGGGCGGGAGCACTGCTCCCGCCTGCCCGTCGCCGTTGCGACCTGCGTCTGGGTGGGTCCTTTCCCAAGCGCAGAGGGCAACCTGCCCGATGGGGGCTCCTTCTGCCATGGGTGGCGTTGGTCGCGCTGTCCGGCGCGCCGCCGGGAGCTGCCGCCGGCGTGCGCGCTGCGAGCACCGCGGCGCTTTTCGGTCAATGGGCCGTTCCCGCCGCGCGCGACCCGCGTGCCCCGGCCCAAACCAACCGGGCGCTGGCAAAGGGGAAGTTTCTCGTCGCCAGCCGCCAGCTCAGGGATCCCAACTTCGCCGAGTCCGTAGTGCTCCTGGTCTCCTACGGCCCCGGTGGTGCAATGGGCGTGGTGATCAACCGCCCCACCAAGGTGCCGCTTTCGTCGGTGTTGCCGGGCGTCAAGGAGCTGCGGGGACGCAAGGAGACGCTCTACGTGGGCGGGCCGGTGGCGAAGCATCAGATGGTCCTGCTCGTGCGCTCCCCCACCAAGCCGGGGGATTCGACCCTCGTGTTTGGCGACGTGTACGCTACGGGAAGCCTCGCTGCGCTCCGACAGGCGATCCGCAATAAGCCGAACAAGACCAAGTTCCATGCCTATGCGGGTTACGCCGGTTGGGCACCGGGGCAGCTCGACGCGGAGGTGGCGCGCGGCGACTGGCACGTCATCGCGGCCGATGCGAAGACGGTCTTCGACCGACCGCCCTCCGACATTTGGCCGGCACTCATCCGCCGCCTCGAGGGCCAGTGGGCGCGGACATCCCCGTCGGACTGCCATTCGTTCAACCCGTATCATCCGTTCAATCAGTTGTAGGGACTCGTGTCCGAGATCCCGTCGTGGCGAAGTTGCCGGCTCACCAGCATCCGCGCACAGGGACGCTGGCCCAGCGGGCCAATTCCGTGTAGGTTCCCGCCGGGATGCATCTCCACTACCTCCAGCACGTGCCCTTCGAAGGGCCGGGCAGCATTGCGACGTGGGCGCAAGCGCGCAACCACCGCATCAGTGCAACGCGGCTCTACGCCGGTGACCGCCTCCCGCCCATCGAGACTCTGGACTGGCTGGTGATCATGGGTGGGCCGATGAGCGTTCACGATGAAGCGGCGCACCCCTGGCTCGTCGACGAGAAGCGGTACCTCGCGCGCGCGATCGAGGCGGGAAAGACCGTCCTCGGCATCTGTCTTGGGGCGCAGCTCATCGCGGCGGTGTCGGGGGCGCGCGTGTATCGGAATGCGGAGAAGGAGATCGGGTGGTTTCCGGTCGAGAAGACCGCGGCGGCGCGGGCCTCGGCGCTGGGCAGCGGCCTGCCGGAGGTCGTGGAGGCGTTCCACTGGCACGGCGAGACCTTCGATCTGCCCGCCGGGGGGGTGCATCTGGCCCGCAGCGCGGCCTGCGAGCACCAGGCGTTCGTGTGCGCCGAGCGCGTGGTCGGCTTGCAGTTTCATCTGGAGACGACGCGGGCCGCGGCCGAGGAGTTGATCCGCCACTGCGCCGGCGATCTCGTCGACGGTCCCTTTGTGCAGTCGCCGGCCGCCATGTTGGCCGATGATCGGCGGTTCCTCAAAATCAATTCCTTCATGGTCCGCCTCCTCGATGGGCTGGTGCAAATGTCCAGGTAGGACTTCTCATCCCGATCCGGGAATGGACTTCACCACAGAGACCCATTTGCGGGCTGGCGCCGCGACCCAAAGGCAACAACGCCCCTCCTTGCAGGCGGCCTGCGCCCTGCCCGCGAAAAACGCCAGGGTGTTACCGCTGCTAGGCTGTTAGTGGTTAGGGGGACCGCCGCCCCTTCGGGGTGGCGCAGGGGCGCCAGCCCCGCCTTCGATGGAATTTCATTTCATGCGGGCT
>JBBITY010000260.1:1075-5288 GCA_037440565.1 Desulfurellales bacterium | reverse complement strand
GCCGGCCTGTGCCGCCGCGACCTATTCCGGCCGAGTGGGGCCTGGAAAGAGGAGGCCGAGGGGAAAACCAGGCCGGATGGTTTGCCCCTCGGCGGGGCGCAGGGGCGTAGCCCCGCATCCAATCAAGACTCGATTTCCAATCGGCTAACTGCAGCGGGCTCCGCCCTGCACCGCCTTGAAAGCGGAGCCCGAGGGGAAAACCAGGCCGGATGGTTTTCTTCTCGGCGGGGCAGCGCGGCGATTTGAGCGACGCGGCTCGCTCAATTAGGATGCGGTATTCAATGATTGCGGCGGAGCATCTCACGAAGCGCTTCGGCACGTTCACGGCCATCGAGGACGTGTCATTCACGGTCGGGCGCGGCGAAATCGTCGGCTTTCTCGGACCCAACGGCGCCGGGAAGAGCACGACGATGCGCATCCTCGCCGGCGTCTATCCTCCGACGCATGGGCATGCCCGGGTGGCCGGTTACGATGTCGTCCGCGAGGCCCTGCGCGCCCGCTCGGTCGTCGGCTACTTCCCGGAGCGCATCTCCCTGTACCTCGACATGGCGGTGGCGCACTACCTGCGCTACGTGGGCGAAATGAAGGGCCTCGATCGGCACCGCGCCCGCCGGGAAGCGGCGCAGGCGATGGCCAGTTGTGCGCTCGAACCAGTCGGCTCGCGCTTCATCGGCACGCTCTCGAAGGGCTACCGCCAGCGCGTCGGCATTGCGCAGGCGCTCGTGGGGTCGCCGCGCGTGTTGATTCTCGACGAACCCACCGCGGGCCTCGACCCAGAGCAGGTCGCGGAAATGCGCGCCCTCATCCGCAGTCTGCGCGGCGAGCGCACCGTCATCCTCTCCACGCACATCCTGCCCGAAGTGGAGGCGACCTGCGACCGGGTCATCATCATTCACCGCGGCCAGATCCTCGCCGTCGACACCCCGGCGAATCTGAACCGGCGCGTGCGGCAGAACTCGGAGGTGTACCTGGAGGTCAGCGGTCCCGAGCCGGATGTTTTGGAGGTGCTGCGGCGGGTTCCCGGCGTGTCGGCTGTCGTCCGGCAGCCGGACCACGGCGACGGCAGCGTTGCCGTCCGGCTGACGACCGAGAGGGACCGCGACTTGCGCGAGACCCTGGCTGCCACGATCGCACAACACGGCTGGGGCCTGCGCGAATTGCGTCCCGTCACCCTGTCGCTCGAAGAGATTTTCCTAACCCTCGTGGGTCAGTTGAAAGGCCCGGCGATTTCCAGAGCTGCAGATGAAGTGTCTCGTCATTTGCCGGCGTGAGCTGTACGCGTTCTTCGGCTCGTTCATCGCCTACATCTTGATCGCGGTGTTCCTCGTCCTGAGCGGGTACTTCTTTTACAGCGACCTGATCTTCTTCATTCTTTTCGGCGGCTTTGCGCTGCCGACGGGGTTGTGGCAGTTCGTCTTTCTCGACATGCGCCTGGTGGCGCTCCTCGTCCTGCCGCTGGTCACCATGCGGCTGTTCGCCGAGGAAAAAAAGCTCGGCACCATCGAGCTGTTGTGGACCTACCCGGTGCGCGACGGGGAGATTGTCGCCGGGAAGTTCCTCGCCGCCTGGCTGTTCTTCCTCATCATGCTGCTCCCGACGGCGATCAACCCGCTGGTATTCTATCAATTCTATCGCTTCGACCTCGGCCCGCTGATCGCCGCGTACGCGGGGATGCTCTTGATCGGCACCGCTTTCATCGCCTGCGGCATGTTCGTCTCATCGCTCACCGAAAACCAGGTAGTCAGCGCGATGGTCACCTACGGGATTCTGGTTTTCTTCTGGTTCCTGACGTGGAACGAAGAGGTCGCCAGCCAGGATCTCGTGCAGATCCTCCTCGGGCTGTCCCTGTTCGATCACTTCTACAACTTCGCGCGCGGCGTCATCGATACCCGGAGCGTCGCCTTCTTTCTCATGTTCATCGTTCTCTTCCTCTTCTTGACCTGGCAGTCGCTGGTTACGCGCAAGTGGCGAGGAGTGCGCTGAGATGGCGGCGCGAGAGGGTTGGCTGACGCCGTCTGCCCGCGGCACCCTACAGTTGACCGTGCAGGTCGCGCTGAGCCTGGCGTTGTTTGTCGTGCTTCAGTTTCTCGCCACGCGTCACAACGTGCGCTTCGACCTGACGCCGACGCAGGCGTTCGTGCTCTCGCAGCAAGCGCGCCAGGTGGCGGCGGCGTTCGACAAGCCGGTGCAGATCACCGCCTTCTACAGCAGTCAGGAAAGCGAGCAGCGGCGCCAGTTCCTCGATCTCCTCGAACAGTTCCGGGCCGCCTCGCCGAAGATCAGCTTCCGGCTGCTCGACCTCGATCGCTCTCCCGGGTTGGCGAAGAAGTACGGCATCACCAGCTACAAAATGGGCGTGATCGAGGTCGGCGATCGGGTCGTGATGCTGCGCAGCGTCGACGAGGGCGAGATCACCAACGCACTACTGGTTCTGTCGCAGAACCAGCCGCGCACGCTGTGCTTCGTCACCGGACACGGCGAGCGCAATCCGACGAGCAACGATGAACGGTCGGGATACAGCGAGGTGGGCAAGGCGCTGGAGCGCGAGAACTTCGCGATTACGACCCTCAGCACCATTCCGCGCGACGGCGTGCCGGCGTCGTGCACGGTCGTCGTGCTCGCTGGCCCGTCGCACGACTTCCTGCCCGGCGAAGCCGACGCCCTGAACCGCTACTTCCGCGAAGGAGGCAAGGTGTTCTTGATGGTGGATCCGGACGCGCCGCCGTCGGTGCTGGCGTTCCTGCGCGGCTTGGGCGCAGAGGCCGGCAGCAATCTGATCGTCGACGAAAGCAATCGGTTTGTCGGCGCAGATAGCTTCATGCCGCAGGTGTTGCGCTTTCGCACCGAGTTGTTTCGCGACACCATGGGTGCACCCGCGGTGTTGTCGCTGGCGCGCACCGTGCGGCCACTGGAAGATACACCGCCGGGCCTGCGGGTTGTATCGATCGCGACGACCAGCCCGGACAGTTGGGCGCGGGTCGGCGGCGGTCCGGTGCCGGCGGATGATGTCCGCTTTCGCCGCAACGTCGATGAGCCGGGGCCCTTGTCGGTCGCCGTGTCGATTACCCACGAGCCAGGCGCGACCGGAGCCGATTCCGCGACAAGCCCCGGAGGACAATTGATCGCCGTCGGCGACTCCGACTTCGCGACCAATTTCTACCTCAACCTCCTCGGCAACAAGGACTTCTTCATGAGCACGATCGCGGTGCTGGCGGAGAATCCGCAGTTGGTCGCGGCGCGCCGCAAGGGCTTGCCGCGGGGCGCGATTTCCCCCATCTCGCTGACCGCATGGCAGGGCCGGGTGATCTTCTGGGTGGCCGTGGTCGCACAGCCGGCGGCATTCGTACTCGTTGGAGCCGGGGTGGTCCTGATGCGCTTGCGCCGGCGCGGAGGGCGCTGACGTGGGGTGGCGCGGCACGCTGGTGCTGCTCGCCGCGCTGGTGATGGCGGGGCTGTACGCCTACAGCGACGTCACCTCCAATCAGTCGGGTTTTTCGTGGCGCGGCCTCCTACAGCCGCTCCGCCCCACGCCGCCGGGTGAGCAGGTGACGCGCCTGCTGTCATTCGTACCGGAGCAGGTCACCGCCATCCGCTTGCAACGGGGCGATGCCGATGTCCGCTTCGAGCGGCGGGGCGGCACCTGGGCCGGCGTCGCGCGCCCACAGGTGTTGGACGATACGCTCCAGAGCCTCCTCGAACTGGCGGAGGTCATGCCGCTGCAGGTCGGCCCCGAACAACTCGCTGACCACGGACTCGCCCCGCCGGAAGCGCGAATCGAGCTGGAGCGCCGCGATCAACCGCCAATCGTCATCTTGGTCGGCAGTCACAACCCAGCCGCCACGGGCGTCTACGTACAACTCGGCGAGGGCGGGCCGGTCAAGCTGACCGGCGCCCTCATCCTTTGGGAGCTGGACAAGGCACTGAAAGCTGGGCAGCAAGGCGGATAGCAGCCCGTCGAAAAAGGGGCCCTACCCGCCTGCTTTGACTCCGCCCAGGACATAACGCGAGGGCGCAGGGGGAACAGAAAGCCTTGCACCGCTGGTGGTATTCCGTTCATGCTGAGCGTGTCAAAGCATGAGCGCGACCTTCCGAGCGGACAGTTAGCCCGGAGGTTCGCCCCTCGCTGCGACACGCGTTGGCGGGAAGGCCGATATCCGGGCGGCAGGCCGGCTCCGCCCCCGCTTGCCACGGCGGGAAAAATGAAAGAGTTAAT
>JBBITY010000260.1:0-1045 GCA_037440565.1 Desulfurellales bacterium | reverse complement strand
TAATTAAGTGTGCGATGGCCGATCACCGCGACAAGTCCTTTTGGCTGGCGACGTACGGGCCGTACACGCCCAACCAAGCGGTGCAAGGGGAAGTCAGCGTCGACGTCGCGATTGTCGGCGGGGGCTTCACCGGACTGTCGACGGCGTACAACCTGCGCCGGGACGACGCCAGTATCCGAGTGGCCGTCCTGGAGTCGGAAGTGATCGGCTACGGCGCAAGCGGGCGCAATGGCGGCTTCTCGATGACGCTGTTCGGGTTCGAGCCCAGCCTGACCAAGCGACTCTTCGGCCAGCAGCGCACCCTCGAGGCGCATCGGTACATGGAACGCGCCGTCGACTACGTCGACGCCTTAGTCCGCGAGCACCGCATGCAGTCCGACTACTGGTTCCCGGGCTTCTTGCGCGTGGCGACCACCCCCGCGTACGCAAAGCGCATCCAGCATGACTTGAAGATCCTGACCGACATGGGAATCAGCGGCATCGAGTGGATCGACGCGCCACGCGTGCGCGCCGAAGTGAACTCGCCGTTGTTTCTCGGTGCGTGGTGGGAACCTCGCTGCGGGCTGCTCAACCCCGCCAAGCAGGTGCGCGAGCTGAAGCGCGTGGCGGAGCAGTCGGGCGCGCTCGTCTTCGAAGGCACGCCGGTGACCGAGATTCAGCGCGGTCCCAACTTCACTCTGCGTACGCCCGGCGGAGTGGTCCGGGCGGAGAAAATCGTCCTGGCCACCAATGCGTACTCCCACCTCATTCCCGAGCTGCGTTCGAAGCAGGTGCCGGTGTTCACGCACATGGTGGTAACGGAGCCGCTCACTCCGGAGCGGCTCGGCCCGATCGGATGGAAGAATCGGCAGGGGATCGAGGATGCGCGCAACCTGGTGCACTATTTTCGCCTCACGGCTGACGGGCGACTGGCGATGGGCGGCAGCGATGTGACCTTGGCGTACGGCCGGAGCATGGCGCACGACCTGAACGCGCGCGTCTTCGCCGATCTGGAGCGCGATGCGGTGCGGCTGTTTCCCAGCCTCGCGGGCGTCAGGTTCACCCA
>JBBITY010000259.1:0-5348 GCA_037440565.1 Desulfurellales bacterium | reverse complement strand
TGTTTCCGGCAGGCTGATCGGCACGCACTCCACGATTTCGAGGCCATAGCTCGGCAAGCTCACTAGGCGGCGCGGATAGTTCGTCAGCAAGCGAATCTTGCCAACCCCCACGTCCCGCAGGATCTGCGCGCCGATCCCGTACTCGCGGAAATCCATCGATCTGCCGCTCGACTCTGTACTTGGACGACGAGTCGGCCGGCGCGGTCGGGCATTGACCAGCTCGCCGCCCTGCGCCTCGCGCCGCAGATAGAGGACTACACCCCGTCCTTCCGCGGCGATCATCTCCATCGAGCGCTGCAAGACGGCCGCGGTGTTGCGATCGGTCGATCCAAACACGTCGCCCGGCAGATACTCGGTGTGGGCGCGCACCAGGGTGGGCTCGTCCGGATTGATCTCGCCGCGCACCAGGGCGAGATGCTCTCCTTCGTCGACATCCGTGTGGTACACGTAGGCGCGAAACTTCCCGCCGTAGCGGCTCGGTAGGTCGGCCTCCGCAGCGCGGTGCACTAACGAGTCGCACCGCAGGCGATATTCGATGAGCTCTGCCACCGTACAGATTTTCAAGCCGTGCGCGGCTGCGAAGCGTTCGAGGTCCGCCAGGCGTGCCATGCTGCCGTCGTCTCTCATGATCTCGCAGATCACGCCGGCCGGTTGCAGGCCAGCGAGGCGGGCGAGGTCCACTGCCCCTTCGGTCTGGCCCGTGCGGACCAGGACCCCACCCCTGCGGGCGCGCAGCGGAAAGACGTGCCCAGGGCTCACGAAATGCTTCGAATCGGTCCCGGGTTGCATGACGGTCTGAATCGTCAACGCACGGTCGTGGGCCGTCACACCGCTCGTCACGCCGTAGCGGGCATCGATGGACACCGTGAAGGCGGTGCCGAGCGGGGCGCGATTCTCGCTCACCATCATCGGCAGGCCCAGTTCGCGGATCCGATCCTCGGTGAGGGCCAGGCAGATCAGGCCGCGCCCGTACCTGGCCATGAAGTTGATGGCCTCGGGGGTGACCTTCTCGGCCGCCATGCACAGGTCACCCTCGTTCTCGCGGTTCTCGTCGTCCATCAGGATGACCATCTTGCCGGCCTTGATGTCGGCGATGGCGTCCTCGATGGGGCTGATGGCCGGCCGCCGCTTCGGCGGCGCCCGAAACGAGGTGAACATGGCTAACCGACCTTAGCCCGCTCCCCGATCGATGGCAAAGCCCCCCTCGGAAGGGCTCGGAGCTCAGGTGAGGCGGAGTGTCACCGCCGCCGCCGGTCAGAGGTCCATGAACGAAAAGCGCTGCGGCTCGATCTTGTAGATGACGCGCACCTCGCCGCTCTGGCGGTACGGGTACGTGTCGACGCCCATATACTTTTTCGCCAACGAGTCGATGTGGGCATCGGCGCCCGATTCCGTGATCGCCACCACCCGGCCGCGAATTTCCAGGTATCGGTACGGGTTGTCCGGGTCGGAGATCGCCAGGGCGACGCGCCCGTCGCGGCGCATGTTCTTGTCCTTCATCCGGCCCTTTGCCGAGTTGACGCGTACGTGCCGGCCGTCGAAGTCGAACCAGACGGGTGTCACCTGCGGGCTCCCGTCCGGCATCAGGGTGGCCAGGTGGCCGAAGGCTTTCTTCTGCATCAAGTCACGGAACTTGGCGGGAATGTCTGCAGCCATGATCACTCTGCTCCCCTTGGCTCGATTGCTTTGCGTACGCGGTATTCCTACTCCACCGTGACGCTCTTGGCGAGGTTGCGGGGTTGGTCGACATCGGTGCCGCGGTGGACGGCGACGTGGTAAGCGAGCAGTTGCAGCGGGACGGTCATGACGACGGGCATGAGGAGGGGGTGGACGGATGGGACATGAATGATGTGACGCGCGATCGCACGGATGTCCCCGTCGACCGCGTCGGTGACGAGAATGATCTGCCCGCCGCGCGATTCGACCTCCTTCATGTTGCTGAGCGTCTTGGCGAACACCGCGTCGCGCGGCAGCAGCACCAGCACCGGCATGTCCTCGTTGATCAGCGCGATCGGCCCGTGCTTGAGCTCGCCGGCCGGGTACCCCTCGGCGTGGATGTAGGACAGCTCCTTCAGTTTCAGCGCCCCCTCCAGCGCGATCGGATAGCTGATGCCGCGGCCGAGAAAGAGAAAATCCGTGGCGTGCGCGTAGCGCCGCGCCAGGGCTTCGATGCTGCTCTCGCGCTGCAGGACCGCCGTGACCGGCGTGGTGATGCCGACCAGGTGCGCAATCAGCTCGCGCCCGTCGGCCGCACTCACCACGCCGCGCCGCCGCCCCAGGTACAGCGCCAGCATCAAGAGGGCGGTCAACTGGGTCGTGAACGCCTTGGTCGAGGCGACGCTGATCTCAGGCCCCGCGTGCGTATAGAGGACCGCGTCGGCGCGCCGCGCAATGCTCGAATCGACGACGTTGCAAACGGCCAGCGAACGCGTCTGGCATGCCCGCGCGGCCTCCACTGCCGCCAGGGTATCCGCAGTCTCGCCCGACTGCGAGACGACCAGAAGCAGGTCGCGCGGACCGAGGAGCGGATGGCGGTAGCGGAACTCGCTGCCGTAATCGACCGTGCACCGAATGTGCGCGAGCTGTTCCAGGTAGAACCTCGCCACCAGGCACGCGTGCCAGGCCGTGCCACACGCCACCAGGTCGACGTGTTCGATGTCGCGCCACCACTCGGGGCCGAGGTCGATCTCGTCCAGCGTGATGTCCCCTTCGTCCTGAAGCAGGCGGCCCCGCATCGTGTCGATGATCGACTGTGGCTGCTCGTGGATTTCCTTGGCCAGAAAGTGCTTGAATCCGCCGCGCTGTGCCGTCACCGGATCCCAGAGGATGCGGCGCGGTTCGCGCGCGACCGGAGTGCCGTCGAAGCGGCTCAGACGCACCCCGCTGCGGGTCACCTCCGCGATTTCCCCGTCTTCGAGAAACAGCATATCTCGCGTGTGATCCAGGATCGCGGGGATGTCCGACGCGATGATCTGCTCGCCCTGGCCGAGCCCGATGACGATCGGCGTGGCGCTCTTGGCTGCGAGCAGCTTCCCGGGCTCCGTTTCGCACATGACGACGATGGCGAACGACCCATCGAGCTGCTGGACGGCCTCGCGCGATGCGGCTTCGAAGCTGCGTCCTTGCTCCATCAGATCGTCGATCAGATGGGAGACGATCTCGGTATCGGTCTCGGAGCTGAATTTCCGCCCCTTGCCCTCCAGCCGCGCACGCAGGGTCAGGTAATTCTCGATGATGCCGTTGTGGATGAGAACGATCCGCCCCGCTCGGTGCGGGTGTGCGTTGGTGTCGGAGGGACGGCCGTGCGTTGCCCACCGCGTGTGCCCGATGCCCACGGTGCCGCTGACTGGGGAGGTCGCGAGCAAGCGCTCCAAGCTCTCCAGCTTACCCACGCAACGGCGAACCTCGATCCGGCCGGCCTGCAGAACGGCGATGCCCGCCGAGTCGTATCCGCGGTACTCCAGGCGGTGTAGACCCTGCAGGAGGACGTGGCTCGCGTCGCGGTCGCCGACGTAGCCGACTATGCCGCACATGGCGTCGGCTCCGCCGAAGCCGGGAGTCCGAAGTCGGGAGTCGGGAGAGCGACGCCCCCCAGTCGGCTTGGCGGTACCGCCCGTCTCCCGTCTCCCATCTCCCGCCTCTTGGACGTCACGACCGCACCCGTCGGCGCGCGGCGGCCTTCGGATGACGCGTCGCGCGCTTCTTTGTGGTCGTCCTCACCCGACCCCGGGCGCTCCTCACCTCGCGCCCCTTCGCCGCCCAGGGCGGTGCGGGCGCGGGTGATTCGGGAGCCGCGGCTTCGCGGGCGCGGCGCGCGGCAACCCAACCCGGCCGGTGTGCGTCTTGGCGCGGGTTGAAGACCAACGCGCCAGGTGGGACATCGCGGCGCACCGTGGTGCCGGAGGCGACGTAGACGTCGTCCCCCAGCGTCACCGGCGCCACCAACTGCGTGTCGCTGCCCACCTGCACCCGATCGCCGATGACCGTGCGGTGCTTGCGGAAGCCGTCGTAGTTGCAGGTGATGGTGCCGGCGCCGATGTTGGTATCGCTGCCGATCTGGGCGTCGCCCAGATAGGCGAGGTGATTGGCCTTCGTCCGCCGGCCGATGACCGCGTTCTTGGTCTCGACGAAGTCGCCGATGTGCACCTCCTCGCCGAGCCGCGTGCCGGGTCGCAGGTGGGCGAACGGCCCGATCGCGCACCCGGCGCCAACATGCGCCTCCGTCATGACGACGCCGAAGCGCACGTGCACCCGATTCCCCAAGATGGAATCGGTCAAGAATGCGGAGCCGTCCAGACGGCACGCGTCGCCGATGCGTGTGCGACCGCGGAGGTGCACGTTGGGGCCGATGACCGTGTCGGGCCCGATGATGACATCGGGACCAATGTACGTGGTGTCGGGATCTTCCAGCGTCACGCCAGACGCCATCCACTTGCCGTTGATTTCGGTCCGCAGCGCCTTTTCCATCGCCGCCAGGTCCCCTCGCGTGTTGATCTGCCTTACTTCCTGCACATCCACGGGTACATCTGCAACCCGAATTCCTGCTTGCGTCGCGCGCCCTACCAGATCCGTCAGGTAGATCTCGCCCTGGGCGTTATCGGGCGTCAGGCGTTGCAGGATCGGGAACACTGCCTTCGGCACGACACAGTAGACACCGACGTTGACCTCCCGCAGCGCCCGCACTGCGGAGTCCGCGTCGCGCTCCTCGACGATGCTTGCCACCGCTCCGTTGCGGCGGACAATACGCCCCCAGCCCGTCGGGTCTGGCGCTGTCGCGGTCAGGAGAGTCAAGACGCCCCCGCTTGCCCGGTGGACCTCGATCAAACGCCGCAACGTCTCGGCGCGCAACGCCGGCAGATCGGCGTTGAGGATCACGACGTCGCCAGCGAATTCGCCCAGTACCGGCGCCGCAGCCAATACAGCATCGCCGGTGCCCCGCTGGTCGCGCTGGCAGGCAAACACGACCCCAGAGCCGCAGGCTTCCTTCACCCGTTCGACATCGTGGCCGACGACCACGACGATGGGGTCGGCGCCGAGCGCGCGCAGGGTGTCGAGCTGCCACTGGACGAGCGGCCGGCCTGCCAAGCAATGGACAAGCTTTGAATGGGCAGAGCGAAAACGCGTGCCCTGCCCCGCGGCCAGTACGATGGCTCCAATTCCCGTCGGCGTTTCCAAGGAGGCCGGATTATATCGGCAGGCCGCACTCGGTCAATTGAGAATTCATGGCTGTTGCGCTCCGACTCGCGCACGGTGTACCAATCACGGGGGACCAAGAGATGCCGGTCGTCTATTTCCACTGCTGTCCAAATTAACCGGCTCCTGGTGGGCTGAGGCCTGATTTTGCGGGC
>JBBITY010000258.1:4745-5408 GCA_037440565.1 Desulfurellales bacterium | reverse complement strand
TTACTCTCCTTGCGAGCCGGGTCGAGGGCCCGTTGTGGCGAGGTCCGGGAGCGGGCGGTCGCAAAGATCGACGATATCGACCGGAAGATCCGATCACTCGCAGCGATGCGGGGGGCGCTTGCGAAACTGGTTGCGGAGTGCGCCGGCCGTGGCCCGGTCTCGGACTGCCCTATTCTGGACGCGCTCGATGCGGAGGACAGCCATGGCCAGTAAAGACCACCTCGCCACGGCCGGCACGCTGGCCGCGGCCGCATTCATCGCGTCGTGCTGTGTCGGGCCGGTGCTCTTCTTGGTGTTCGGCACGACGATCGGCGCCCTCAGCTCGCTCAGCATTCTCGAGCCGTACCGCGCCTACTTCATTGCCGGGGGCTTCGGCTTCTGGGGATACGGCTTCTATCGGCTCTACCTTCGCAAGCCGCTCGCACCCGGCGGGGTGGCCTGCGCGGGGGCGTGCGAGCGACCGTCGAGCCGGGCGCGAGCGCTGCTCTGGGTTGGGTTTGCCATCCTGCTCCTGGCGATCGCGTTGTCCCGCCTCGCCCTCTACTACGCCGGCTGAATGGCTCATTCGGGAGGTTGAAAGATGAACCGCATGATCAAGGGAATTGTCGCGAGCTTGGTGCTCCTCACGCCGCTCATCGCCCTCGCCGGCGACGCGACGACCAC
>JBBITY010000258.1:2265-4691 GCA_037440565.1 Desulfurellales bacterium | reverse complement strand
CGCCCCGGCGGTCACCAAGGCCCTGAAACAGGTCGACGGCGTGAAGACCGTCGACGTATCGCTCGCTGATGAGCGGGCGGTGGTGATGGCCGACGATACCGTGAAGCCCGAAGCACTCATTGCGGCAGTGGCGAAGGTTGGATTCTCGGCCACCATCGCCGATAGGAACTGACGCGCATGTCGGCGTGCTGCGGACCGGAAAAGGAAGCGTGCGAGATCGCTGCGGCGTGCCCGCGATGCGGCGTCGTGGGCCACGAGATCGGGCGCGAGACCGTCGGCGCGATGGCCACGCTGGAGGTGCCGGCGAGGAGCCTCGGCCGCGAGCACTATCGCTACTGCAGCACATCGGACACACGCGCCGCTCGATTGCGGAGGAGATCGCCGCGCACGGCCGCTCGACGGCGCCAGCGGTGATCGCGCGCGAGATCAAGGCCGGACACTGTGCCTGCGAGGTGAAGAACCCGTCCGGCCGCTGCTGCCTCGGTGACGTGAGAGCCTACGAGAAGCGCGCCGCGCAGAGTGAGGCCGCCGAAGCGCCGGCGGAGACGGCAACGGCACGGTGACCGGGATCGATGCCATCGCAAGGCCGGTCCTGTCCGGTGCGGTTGACCCGGCTATACTAGTTCTGTTATAGGCACGCATGGTCGAAGGGCCGGTGCCGAAACCGGTCGTCTGGATCGCGAGCACGAAGCGCGACCTGAAGAGCCTCCCGGAAGCGATCCAGGACCGCGTGGGCTACGCGCTCTGGATCGCGCAGACCGGAAACCAACATCCGCATGCGAAGGCGCTCAAGGGATTCCGAGACGCATCGGTCATCGAGATCATCGAGGACTGGCAGCGAGACACCTATCGTGCGGTTTACACCGTCCGCTTCCCGGAGGCGGTCTATGTCCTCCACGTTTTCCAGAAGAAGTCCCGGCGAGGGACGGAGACGCCGAAGCCGGACATGGCGCTGATCCAGAAGCGCCTGCGCGATGCGACGCAGCTCCACGAAGCGACCACCAGGAAGAAGGAGAAACGCTAATGGCAAGGCGAAGGATCGAATACGAGGTCGGAAGCGGAAACGTGTTCAGGGACCTCGGGCTGAAGAACCCCGAGGAGCGACTCGCGAAGGCGCAGCTCGCCTCGCAGATCATGTTCATCCTCGAGGGGCGAAAGCTCACACAGGTCGCCGCCGCGAAGCTCCTCGGCATCGCCCAGCCGAAGGTATCGCTCATCTACCGCGGCAATCTCGATGAGTTCTCGATCGAACGGCTGATGCGGCTTCTGAACAGGCTGCACCGCGACGTCCGAATCGTTGTGGACAAGAAGGAACGGCGCCGGCGCGGAAAGCTGATCGTCGAGGCGGCGTAAACGTCTGGGGCTCAGCGCGTTGCCGGGCGATTCCCACCATGCGCCGGGGCGCTTTCTGGCGAGGAGAAGGACGGGTGAGCCATCTCCGGAAGTGGAGCCTCGCCTTGGACGCAGTTTTGGCGCCGATGCGGTTGACGCGGCGTTCGATCGCGCGGATCTTTTCGACGAAGCTCTTGACTCCGTACCTAGGTACGCCGGCTATTTTGCTCGTGAGTGGTGCAAATCATGGCAGCGAGGAATCCGGATCATTGGGAAGCAGGGCTGAGAACGGGCAACCAACCTGGTGGAGGAGAAAAGAAATGGCCCATCGAAACATCGTGGCAATGACGATGCTGCTGGCGACGCTTGGAGGCGCCGTGCGGGCAACCGAAGACGTGACACCAGTAGCGGGCGTCCAACGCGTCCGGCTGCAGGTCGCGGGGATCGTCTGAGGGTTCTGAGCGTATAACGTGAAGGCGGCCGTGAGCCGCCTCGAATTCGCTCCGCCCATCGGCGACATCAAGGTCGACGTCGAGTCCGGCACCGTGGAGCTGGCGGCACCGGCCGGGAAGACGATCGATCTCGGACGGCTGAAGCAGGCCATAGAGGACGCCGGCTACAAGGTAGAAAAGGTGGAAGTCCTCGAGCCTCGGGAGCCGCCGTGACGGTGACGGCTTTCCTGCACGAGACGTGGAGCACGGCCACGGGGACCGTCGGGTATCTCCTCGCATACCGTGGCGCCATGGTCCTCGCCATTCTTGCCGCTGCCCTGACACGGTGGCTGGCGGCCACGCCGCGAGCCTCCCGGATGCGCAGAACGCCCGCCGGCGCGATCTTCGCCGGGCTCACGACGCCATCGGCCAGGGCCGACCTCGCATCGATTGTCCGGACCATGCAGCGTCGTCCTGGGACATCGCTGCCCTTGTTGATCGCGACGCATGTGCTGACTCCGTACCACTTGATTCTGCTCGGCCCGTTGCTCGGCAAGGACGCACTGCTGTCGGTGGTAGTCGGCGGCGTGATTGCCGCGGTCCTCGCCGCCGGGCTCGGCCGGGCGGCGGGTTTGCCACACGCAACGGGCGCTCGCTCGCCGG
>JBBITY010000258.1:0-2255 GCA_037440565.1 Desulfurellales bacterium | reverse complement strand
CGACGCGGCGGAGCCCATCACTGCAATGCGCGCCGTAGCGCGCGAGCTGGCCCGCAACGGCCCGTCCATCGTTTACGGCCTGCTCGCGGGCGGCGCCATCGCCGGATGGGGCCTCTCCTCATGGGCCGTCGCCCCGACAACCCTCGGCGAGGGCAAGGTGGTAACGCAGCTCCTGAATGCGATCATGGGGGTGATGCTCGCCCTGCTGCTCAACCCGTCGCCGGCAGCCATGCCGTTCATTGGCACGTATCTCTGGAAGATCGGCCTCGCTCACGCGGGGCTGGTGGCCTTCTTCTGTGCGGCTCCGATGACCCCGACGCGTCTGCTGCAGTTCCGGCGCGAGCTGGGGACGCGCCCGATGGTCACTCTCGCGGCATTGCTCGCCGGGACCGCAATCGCGTCGGGGATGATCACTGCGCTGGTTTACAAAGCCAGCGGTCTGACCATTCGCTACAAGTTGATTCCCGAGCAACTGCTCTGATGAAAGCCCTCGATCGTCTCAGCGTGGTCACTGGAATCCTGCTCGCTGTCTTGCCCGCCGTACCGGCGGCGGCATTCCCGGTCCGAACACGGGACCCCGGCACCGGCATCTTCTCCGGCAGTGCCGCGGTGGGCCGCGTCGTGTTCAACGAAGCCAGCGGTGGCGGCGCCGACGTGTCGACGCTCATGGTATCTGCCGCAGTTCTGTACAGCCCAACGACGAACTCGGCGCTTGGAATAGAGCTCCCCTACGTCGAGCGCCGTCTGTCCACCGCGGAGGGCAGCGACGTTACGCGCGGTGCGGGTGACCTCATGCTGCTCGGCCGGTACAAGTTCTTCAGCCGTCCCGCTGCCGGGCGTCGGGACCAGGCGTCGGCGCAGCTCGCCCTCAGTGTCCCCACTGGCGCTACCAATCGCCGCCTGCGGCTCGCCGTGCCTGCGCCCGTGCGCCGCGCGCTCCAACCCGGTACCGGCACGACGGACGTCATCTTCGACGTGGCGGGCGGACGCTTCACGACCCGCTACAACTTCGCGGGTAACGTATCCTACCGCTGGCGCAACGGCGGGGGGAGCGTCCAGCTCGGCGATGAGTTCACCGCGAGCCCAGACGGCGAGCTGTTCCTTTTCCCCCATTGGACCCGCGCCAGAGGCTTCGAGCTGTTGAGCTTGCTGGAGCTTTCCTATGTGCATCGTCAGCGGACCGATTTCGACGGGCGCGCGGTTCGGGATAGCGGCGGTGACGAGTTGTTACTGGCCCCTGGCTTGCAATGGATCGCGACAGAACGATTCCTGCTCGAGGTCTCCGTCCAGCTCCCGTTGTTCCAGGCGGTCAACGGCGAGCAGCCGACCCTCGACCACAGCGTGCTTGCTGGGTTCCGGTTTGTGTACTGAACTGTTCTGGTCATTCCACCTTGATATCCAGCACTTCAGGAATCTGCCGGAGCGTCTCCACAAACTCCTGGTGCCGCGTCGGCGGGCTGCAGAACGCGAACCGCATAACAATCCGTCCGTCTTCCCGATCAAACGCGAGTGGGCCCTCCTGGAAATGGCCGCGGCGCAATGCGTCATGGACCGCGCGGACGAGCTGCTCGTTTTCGCGCGCCGTGACTTGGTAATGAAAGACGCTGCATTTCGTGGCCAGCCGCCGCTCGACGGTTCCCAGTACCCGCAGCGCCACGAGCGTGATGGCCGCGCCGGTGGCAACCAGGTAGTAATTGCCAAGCGCGGCGGTTAGGCTGAGGGCGCCGTTGACCCAGATCAGGGCGGCTGTGGTGAGCCCGCGCACGGTGCCCCGATGTTCGAGGATCACGCCGGCGCCGAGAAACCCCAGTCCGGTAAGGACGTTTGCCGCGATTCTTCCGACTTCCTCTTTTCCAAGAGACCTTCCCGAGAGGACAAACAGGGCTGTCCCGAGGGCCACGAGGAGCTGCGTCCGCAACCCAGCCGGCTTGTGGGCCACCTCCCGCTCGAGACCCGGCAGCAGCCCGGTTGCCGAAGCGACTGCGAGGGGGATCAGCAACTCGACGACGATAGCGGCGTCGGACATGTACTCGGCCTCCGCCTCCTGTTTCAGGGAGTGTTCTCTCTCTAAGATGGAGAACCGGTGGATCTGTTGCACAGCGCCGCGTGCCGCCTTGCCGATGCAACAAGACGCCGCTGCGCGCATCTACCTAAGGGGAGAGACGTGGAAACGCAGACAAGGAAGGTGTGAATGACTCAGAGGACCATCGCCATCGCCGCCTGCATTTCGGGGATCGCCCCGGTCTCGGTTCCCA
>JBBITY010000257.1:0-5422 GCA_037440565.1 Desulfurellales bacterium | reverse complement strand
CGCGTCATGGCCTCGCCGACCTCCGTCTCGTCGACGATCAGCGGCGGCAGCAGCCGCACGACGTTCTCGCCGAGCATCTCGGCCGCCGTGTACCCGAGGTTCCTTTCGGCGCCGTCGTTGTAAAAGATGATCGTCCCGGCGCGGTCGGTAGCGATCACAATATCCGGGGAACTCTCGATCAACCGCTCGAAGTACGCGCTCGGGAACCGCTCCGCTCGCGCGTCCCGGGTGGCTGGAACACGTTGCGCCGCCATCGCCCTTTCTCGTCAATGCGAGTCGGTGAACCCAGGCCGCGCGAAAAAGTCACTCCGTCGCGGAGCGACCGCCGCCCGCTGCCGCTGCTGGTAGCGGCGGACGCGCGCCTTCATCGACTTCTTGAACTCATCCATCGACCACACCGTGCCGCGCTCATATCGTGGCCTCTCGGGCTGAAAAAAAAAGCAGGGCTCACAGCGCCCCGCTCCATGTAGGTTTGTTAGACTTCCCCTCCAGGAGAGTCAACGCCCATCTCCCTGGCCCCGAGACCTCTCACTCCGCTGGCGCCGGCGTCTTCCCTCTGTCCGCCACAGCCTCGTCGGGCACCGGTACCAGCCGCAGCCGGGGCCTGTCAATCGAGCCGTCGCCAGCGGGGGGTAGCCGATCGAGAGCCTCCCGGATAGCCGCCGCCAGGGTGTCGGAAATGCCGGGCACGCGGGCGAGCTCATCCGCGCTTGCGGCACGCATGCGTTTGACGCTGCCAAAGGCCCGCAGCAGGCGCCGGCGCCGTTCTGCGCCGACACCTGGGATCGCGTCGAGCACGGAGCGCAGTCGCTCCCTACCGCGCAGGCGCCGATGGTACGTAACGGCGAAGCGGTGTGCTTCGTCGCGCACGCGTTGGAGCAAGAAGAGCGCGTTCGAGTTGGGGCGGAGCACGACCGGATTCCGTCGGCCGGGCAGAAACACTCGCTCGGCGCTGCGGGCGATCTCCGCGGCGCGCGGCGCCCGCTCGACCCGCGTCTTCGCCAGGGCCACGGCATCCACGTCGCCGATGTCCAGGTCGCGCAAGACCTGCAGCGCCACGTTCAGTTGTCCCTTGCCGCCGTCGACGACCAGCAAGTCCGGATAATCCCCGTCCTCTTTGGCGCGCGCATAGCGCCGATGCAGGACCTCGTACATCATGCGGAAATCATCCGCCCCTGCCACCGTCTTGATGCGAAAGCGCCGGTAGCGGCTGGTGTCCGGCTGGCCTTCGTCATAGGTCACCATCGACCCGACCGCAACGCTGCCCTGGATGTTCGAGATATCGAAGCACTCGATCCGCTTCGGGGCGTTCCGCAGATGCAGGCTCTGGCGAAGCTCGTCGCTCATGCGCGCGTACTGCCGTTCGCTGTCTTGGCGGTCGCGGAAGCTCTGCATCGCGTTCTCCCGCGCCATCTCCAAGAGATGCGCGCGCTCGCCGCGCTGCGGCCGAAGGATTTCCACCCGGCGGCCTTTGCGCTCGCTCAGGTACTCCGCGCGCGCCGCCTGGTCCTCGATCTCGATCGGGACGAGCACCTCGTCGGGAATGTAGCGCGGACCCTGGTAAAACTGGGTGAGCAGCGCGCGCACCACCTCTTCGTCCGGCAACGCGAAGTCCTCCACCCGATATACCTGGTTGCCGGTCAGCCTTCCCTGCCGCACGAACAGCACCTGTGCCTCGATAAACCCGCCCTCGCGATAAAAGTTGAAGACATCTTGGTCATTGCCGCCGTGCGAAACGGCTTGCTGTCTCTCCTGCGTCTTCTCGATGGCGCGCAGCCGGTCGCGCAAGCGCGCGGCCTCCTCAAAGCGCAGCGCTTCGGCGGCGCTAGCCATGGCCTCGCGCAACTGCGCGATCAACTGGACGTGCTTGCCTCCAAGCAACATCATCGCCTCGTGCAGGTGCGTCCGGTACTCCTCCGGATCGACCGCCAAGCAGCAGGGGCCGAGGCAGCGCCGGATTTGGTATTCGAGGCACGGCCGCGAGCGGTTGCGGAAGACGGCGTCGCTGCACGTGCGCAGCGGGATCGCCTTGCGAATCGTGTCCAGCGTCTCGCGCACACCGACGGCGGAGGCGAACGGCCCGAAGTACTTGCTGCCATCCTGGACGATCTTGCGGGTCACCAGGACCCGCGGCCAGGGCTCCTGCACCGTGACTTTCACGCTCACGTAGGACTTGTCGTCCTTGAGGCGAATGTTGTAGCGGGGCTTGTAGTGCTTGATCAGGTTGTTTTCGAGGATGAGCGCCTCCTTATCGGTCGCCGTAACCAAGACCTCGAAATCGGCCACGCGCTGCATGAGGAAGCGCACCTGCGAGCGCTCGTCGCCGCCGCGGAAGTAGGTGCGCACCCGGCTGCGCAGGTTCTTCGCTTTGCCGACATAGATGACCTTGCGATGGCGATCCTTGAGGAGGTACACGCCGGGCCGCGCTGGCAGAGTCTCCAGGCGTTCAGTCAGCGCGTCGGCGCCCGCCCCTGGCGCATCCGTCGTCTGTGTCGTCATGGCCCCACTATACGCTTTCGCCGCTCGGCGCGTCGATGCCCCGGCGCCGCGCCACGTCTTGCTGTCGGGTGACCCGCTTTGTTAGAGGGCCGCATGAGCCGGGAACAACTCTTTGCGGGCTTTTTCTTCGCCGTCTTCATCTACCTTCTGTACCAATTCTACCAGATCCTGGCTGCGTTCGTTGGCCCGCTTAGTTGGGCGGCACTGCTGGCACTGATCTTCCACCCGCTGCATCGATACCTGGTGCGGCTGCTGCGCGAACACGAGGGGCTGGCGGCCTTCATCATCACGACCGCGGTCATTCTGATCGTGATCGTGCCGACGATTTATCTCACCGCCTTGCTGGCTGCAGAGTCGATATCATTCTACGAAGACATGAATCAGTTCGTGCAAAGCGGCCGCCTGAGCGAGGTTATCCAGCAGTTGCGCAGCTCCCGACTCGGCCAGTTCTGGCAGGGCCTCATGCCGCAGCTCGAGATGTGGAAAGTCGACCTTCCGGCCCTCGCCTTGCGTGCCAGCAACGCGGTGAGCGGGTTCCTCGTCTCCCAAGCCCCGGCAGCGGCCGCCAACGTCCTCCGCTTTGTCGGCAATTTCTTCTTCACAACTTTCGCGCTGTTCTTTTTCTTCCGCGACGGTGAGCGGATGGTGCGCGGCTTGCGCGATCTCATCCCCATGGAACCGGTGCACAAAGACGCGGTGTTGTCGCGCTTGTACGAGGCCCTTTCTGCGGTGGTGCAGGGCACCCTGGTCACGGCAGCTCTTCAGGGCGTCCTGGCCGGCATCGGCTACTGGGCGCTGAGCGTTCCATTCGCCATCCTGCTCGCCGTCGCCAACGGCTTCCTGTCCCTGGTGCCGTTCGGCGGCCCGCTGGTATGGCTGTCGGTGTCGGCCTACCTGCTTTTCGCCGGCGCCTACACGCGCGCGATCATCCTGATCATCTGGGGTGCCGTCATCGTCAGCAGCGCCGACAACTTCGTCCGGCCGCTCATCATCGGCGGCCGCACTCAAATTCCAACGATCTTCTTGTTCTTCGGTATTCTCGGCGGCTTACAGGTGTACGGCTTTCTCGGCGTGTTTGTCGGGCCGGCGCTGATCGCCATCTTGGTCGCGTTCATCCGCATCTACCGCGCCGAGTACGCCATCACACCGCCGACTCCACCCACGCCAAAATCCGAGGCGAGTTGAGGACGCCACCTAAATTCCGCCGACAAGGAGGCTTTCGTGCACACGCAATCGGCAACGCAGCTTCAACGCGGAAAAATCAACAGCAACCGCAGATGCACGCAGATGAACACGGATGATGAAGAGATTTTTTCGAAAAACCGAAGGGGCCCTTGGCCTCCGATTCGAAACGATTCCTTTCCAGCCCAAGAGCGCAGGATACGGAGACCCCATCTGTGTTCATCAGCGTTCACCTGTGGTTCCAGATTTCTTTGGTTCGCCATCCGCTTTCGGATTCAAGGCACGTCCGGGCGTCGGTTGCTTCTCGCCGCGCTGCTGATCTTCGCGGGATGCCGCGACTCATCCGCACCGGCACCCCGGCAGGCACCGGCGACACCGGTCGACCTCGGTGCCGCGGGCACCATCCAGGTGCGAGTCACATTCACGGGCACCGTGCCGCCTCCGCGCGAGCTCAACATGCGCAGCGCACCGGTCTGCGCTGCGGCGCATCCCGATCCCGTCTACGATGAGTCTCTGGTGGTCGACCACGGCAGGTTGGCCAACGCTCTGGTGTGGATTAAGAGCGGCCTCGGTGACAGGGCGTTTCCGGCGCCGGCCGCACCCGTCGTGATCGATCAGAAAGGCTGCCTGTACACGCCGCGGGTGGCGGCGGCGATGGTTTCGCAAACGGTGGAGTTTCGCAACAGCGACCCGGAGCCGCACAACGTGCGCGGCCGCCCGGCGGTGGTCAGAGCCTGGAACTTCATGCTGCCGCGGCAGAACGCCGCTCGGACCATGGCCTTCGACAAACCGGAGGTCGGCATTCGCGTGGGCTGCGACATCCACCCGTGGATGGTCGCATACCTCGCAGTGTTCCCTCATCCCTATTTCGCCGTAACGCCGTCGGATGGGTCCGTCACCCTCGCCAAGGTCCCCCCCGGCGACTACGTGGTCGCCGTATGGCACGAAAAACTGGGCACCATGGAGCAGCCGGTGAGCCTTGCTCCCAACGGCACAGCGACCGTCGAGTTTACCTTTGAGAGCCCACCACCGAGCTGAGGAGCGGGTTAGAACCCCTTGACCTGCGTGCCCTTCGTGTAAAGCCAGTACACGGCGCCCCACCCGACCAGAACGATCAACACGAGCACGATCGGATTGGCGGCCCAGGTCGCGTGCTGGCTGATCATCGTAAAGACAAGGGGGACCGACATGTACGTGTTGTGCTTCGACCGCGTGCCGGCAAGCGCGACCAATGCGGCGTCCGGGGCCTGTCCCTGTTTCGTGGCGGTGATGATCTGCCGCTGGGCCGGCCAGATCCGGAACCAGACGTTGAACGCCATCGTCGTGCCGAAGAGCGTTCCGAGGTGAATGGCGTAGCCCCGGTAACTGAACCCGGCGACGAAACCCAACAAAAAGACCACCACCGCCGCCAGCACCAGACCGACCCAGAAGCCCACTTGCGGGTCCTTGAGAACGGTCTTGTACAACACGTCGTATGGGAAAAAGCCGAGGAAAACGACCACGAGCGCCAGCAGGGACGCAGCCCCCCAGCCCTCTTGACCCCCCTCAAACACCAGCCCCGTGTGGTAGTAGACGAGCAGCAGCAGCAGCACGCCCGTAATCCAGGTGTATGCCGCTCCCCAGCGGAAAAAGTACAGGGCACGCGGCATCAGCTCCGGTACCACTTTCTTCTTCGTGTCACCGTCCATCGTCGGCGCGAAATTCGCGTTGACGAAGTTGAAGAAGTACAGGTGCCCGATCC
>JBBITY010000256.1:0-5441 GCA_037440565.1 Desulfurellales bacterium | reverse complement strand
GAACAGCCAATTTTGCGCAGGGCTATTTCGTCTACGACTCCAAGAAGGCCGGGGCCGTCACCATCTCCCATCTGCGCTTCGGTCCACGGCCCATTCGCTCGACCTATCTGATCCGGCAGGCCAATTTCGTCGCCTGCCATCAGTTTCGGTTCCTCGACAGGTTCGACGTTTTAGAACACGCCGCTCGCGGCGCGGTCTTCCTGCTCAATGCCCCCTTCGGCCCGGAGACGGTGTGGGATCACCTGCCTCGTGAGGTGCAGGAGCAGATCGTAGACAAGGCGCTCAAATTTTACGTCATCGACGCCTACGCGGTTGCCAAACAGAACGGCATGGGGGTGCGCATCAACACGATCATGCAGACGTGTTTTTTCGCCATCTCCGGCGTGTTGCCACACGATGAAGCGATCCAGCAGATCAAGTCCGCGATCGAGAAGACATACAGTAAGCAGGGGCGGGACGTGATCGCCCGCAACTTCGCCGCAGTGGACGACGCGCTGGCGCACCTCTATCCCGTGTCGCCCCCGGCGCGGATCACCGCTGCGCGCAGCCGCCCCCCGATCGTGCCGCCGGAGGCGCCGGAGTTCGTGCAGAGGGTGACCGCCGTGATGCTGGCGAACGAGGGTGATGTGTTGCCAGTGAGTGCGTTTCCGGTCGACGGGACATGGCCGTTGGGTACGGCGAAGTGGGAGAAGCGCGGCATCGCGATCGACATCCCCGTCTGGGATACCGCGCTTTGCATCCAGTGTAACAAGTGCGTCTTGGTTTGCCCGCACGCGGCGATCCGCGCCAAGGTGTACGAGCCCGCGCACCTGCTCGGTGCGCCGCCGACGTTCAAATCGGCCGACTATCGAGCAGGCGATTTCAAGGGCCACAAATACACCCTTCAGGTCGCGCCGGAGGACTGCGTGGCGGTGTGTCCCGTCAAGGACAAGTCCCGTCCCCGGCACAAGGCGCTCAACATGGCGGCGCAGCGGCCGCTGCGCGATGCGGAGGGCGAGAACTACGCGTTTTTCCTGTCGCTGCCCGAGCCCGACCGCACACGCATCAAGATCGACAACAAGTCCTCGCAGTTTCTCGAGCCGCTCTTCGAGTACTCCGGCGCCTGCGCCGGCTGCGGCGAGACGCCCTACCTCAAGCTGCTCACGCAACTATTCGGTGATCGGGCGATCATCGCCAACGCGACGGGGTGTTCATCCATTTATGGCGGCAACCTCCCGACGACGCCGTATGCGACCAACCGGGAGGGCCGCGGGCCGGCATGGTCGAATTCGCTGTTCGAGGACAATGCGGAATTCGGCTTCGGGTTTCGCTTGGCGATCGACCGGCACGTCGCGCATGCGGCGGCGCTGCTGCGGCACCTGGCTCCACGCATCGGCGACGTGCGAGAGCTGCTCGATGCGGACCAGACCACCGAGGCGGGGATCGCGGCGCAGCGTCAGCGCGTGACGGCGTTACGCGCCAAGTTGCGCGACCTCTCCGGCGAAGCGGCGCGCCGCCTCGAGAGCCTCGCCGACTACTTGGTCAAGAAGAGCGTCTGGATCGTTGGCGGCGATGGATGGGCGTACGACATCGGTTACGGCGGTCTCGACCATGTGCTGTCCATGCGCCGCGACGTCAACGTCCTGGTGCTCGATACCGAGGTGTATTCCAATACCGGGGGACAACAGTCGAAGGCGACTCCCATCGGGGCCGCCGCCAAGTTCGCCGTGGCCGGCAAAGCGACCGGGAAAAAGGACCTCGGCATGATGGCGATGAGCTACGGACACGTGTACGTGGCCCGCATCGCCTTCGGCGCCAAGGACCTACAGACGGTGCGCGCCTTCCTCGAAGCAGAGTCATACCCTGGCCCGTCGCTGATCATCGCGTACAGCCACTGCATCGCGCACGGCTACGATCTCGCCCACGGCGCGGAACAGCAGACGCTGGCGGTCAGCTCGGGCGTCTGGCCCCTCTATCGATTTGACCCTCGGCGCCTGGCGCGCGGCGAGCCGCCGCTCACACTCGACTCGGGGCGGCTGTCGGCGCGGGTCGCCGACTACATGCGCAACGAGACGCGCTTTCGCATGGTGGAGAAGATCGACCCGAAGCGCTTCCGGGAATTTCTCGTCCAAGCGCAACGCGAGGCCGAGCAGCGATTCGCCGTGTACCAGCAGCTCGCGGGCATCACCGTTCCCCAGGTATCGGTCGAGGATCGGCCCACCGCGAAGCCGGCCGCGACGGGTTAGGAGGCGTCACCGCCGCCCAGTGCGGCGCGGGCGGATGCGACCGTTGCGTAATCGTGTACGCACAGGCGCTCAACTGTCCGGTCGATGCGGCGGATGAGGCCGGAGAGCACATTTCCGGGCCCGACCTCGACAAAGGTTCGCACCCCGTCCTCGACGATCATCCGCTCGATCACCTCTGCCCACCGCACGGGGCGGCTCACCTGGCGCTTGAGCGCGTCGCGAGCCGCGGCGGCGGTCGTGACTTTTTCGGCGTCGACGTTGTTGTAAAGCGGGATCGTTGGATCGGCGAACCGGACTTCGTCGAGAGCGGTGGCGAGACGCGCTTCAGCCGGCTCCATGAGGCGACAGTGAAACGGGGCACTCACCGGCAGCTCGACGATCTGTCTGGCCCCACACCGCTCCGCGGCCGTCCAAGTGGGGTCACGCAAGCCGGCGATCACCACCTGCCCTGGAGCGTTGTAGTTCGCGATGTCGACCGGGCCGTCGACTGCCGCCAGCGCTGCACGCACGGCTTCGGCGTCCACACCGATCAACGCCAGCATCGTTCCCGCGCCTTCGGGAACGGCCTCTTGCATGTAGCGCCCGCGCTTGTGCACTAGCGCAATCGCATCGCGAAAGCGCAACGCGCCCGCGGCTACCAGCGCGGAATACTCACCGAGGCTGTGGCCGGCGACGAGAGCCGGGGTGAGACCGATCGCCTGATACAGCGCCACGCTCACCAGCAGGATCGCCGGTTGCGTGTTGGCAGTTTGCCGCAAGAGGTCTTCCGGCCCGTCGCGAATCATGCGGGACAGCGGGTAGCCGAGGGTCTCGTCGGCCTGCGCGAACAGCACGCGCACCTCCGGCAATGCGTCGTACAGGTCGATTCCCATGCCAACGGCCTGCGAGCCCTGGCCGGGGAAGACGAAGGCGACCTTCTGGCGCATGGAAGCTGACAACGGTTCCTCAAAGTTCGGGCGGGGGATGCAAAAGAAGAGTGCCGGACGGGTGGGGCGGTGGCGCGGAAATGGCCCCGCCCGCGATCGTCGCGCACCCCCGCGCCGCGAATGATCAGGGCAACCTACCGGCGTAGATGTCCATGACCGTGCGGAGGAATTGCAGCGCCTCCTCCCGCGGTCGTTGAAACGAGTTTCGCCCAATGATGGAGCCGAAGCCGCCACCGTCGCGGATGGCGCGAATCTCGTCCAGAATTGCCGCTGCCTCCTTCGCCTCGCCGCCGGAGAAGATGACGATGCGGCGGCCGTTGAATGCGCTCTGCACGACATGGTGAACCCGTGCGGCGAGCGTTCCCACCGGAATGCGTTCCCTCTCGTAGACCTTTCTTGCGGCCGGCAGCTCTAGGTGCGCTGAAGGGGGCTTGACCTTGATGATATGCGCTCCCAGTTGCGCGGCGATCTGTGCCGCGTAAGCGACAACGTCGATGGCCGTCTCGCCCTCCTTGCTGAGGCTCGAGCCGCGCGGATACGACCACACGACGACCGCAAGGCCGTGCTCTTTCGCCTCGAGAGCCAGCTCGCGCAGTTGTTGGTACATCGTTTTCGAGTGTGCCGATCCGGGATAGATGGTGAATCCGATCGCTGCGCATCCGAGCCGCAGGGCGTCGCGCACCGAGCCGGTCACCGCCGGGATCGGATCCGCCTCGGCAGACAGCGAGTCGTTGTTGTTGAGCTTCAGGATGAGCGGCAGTTGGCCTGCGAACTCGGCGGCACCCGCTTCGAGGAATCCGAGTGGCGCGGCATAAGCGTTGCACCCCGCCTCGATGGCCAGACGGAAGTGATATCGGGGGTCGTAACCATCCGGGTTGGGCGCGAAGCTGCGAGCGGGTCCGTGCTCGAATCCTTGGTCAACAGGCAGGATCACCATCTTGCCGGTCCCCCCGAGCGTGCCGTGTCCCAACATGCGCACTAGGTTGGCCCGCGTGCCCGGCGTGTCGCTCTCGTACCAACTCAATATCTCGCGGACCCGTTCGTTCATGAACAACCTCCTGCACGATGCAGAGCCATCTTCCGTCCTACTATCGCAGGAAGGCCGGCCGTCGCAACGCATGCGGCCGGCGGCGCGGGGATCGGCCGTGACCGCCGGCAGCAGGGGCGACGCGAACCTTGCAGCCCCTGCACCGCCCCTGCTACAGCGTGGGGCGTGCGAGAGTGGCGGAACTGGGAGACGCGCTAGACTTAGGCTCTAGTGGGGCAACCCGTGGGGGTTCGATTCCCCCCTCTCGCACTCATCCACCGCAGGGTGCAGGGAGCGCTTTTTGTTGAATCACCATAGGGCGTAAGTTAAGAATCAAGCGGTGCGTGCATGACGAAAGTGTCGGTGGAAACCGTCGATGCAGTCCATCGGCGATTGGCGGTGGAGGTTCCTGCATCTGAGGTGACGGCGGAAATCGAGCGCGTCTACGAGCAGTTACGGCGGACGGCGAGCGTGCGTGGGTTCCGGCCAGGTCGCGCCCCGCGCGCCGTCCTCGAGCAGCTCTTCGGCGACCGGGTGCGCGCGGATGTATTTGAGAAGCTGGTGCGGGAATCGTTCTCCGAGGCCGTGCGCGACAAGCAGATCGAGCCGGTGGGAGAGCCCGAGATCGTGACGGAGCGCGCCGAGCCCGGCGAGCCATTGCGATACTCGGCAACTGTTGAGGTAAAGCCGGCGATTGTCGCCACCGGTTACAACGGTATCGAGGTGGAGCGGCCGCTCAAGCCGGTGACGGAAGAGGACGTTGACGCGTATCTTGAAACTCTCCGCCAATCGCTTGCGCAGTTGCGGCCGGTCACCGATCGAACACGTGCGATGCGCGGCGATGTGGCCACGGTCGACTACGAAGCGCGCGCCGACCATCGACTCCTCGGGCGGGCGGAGAACCGGCTCATCGCTGTGGAGGGCGATGCCGGTGACGGTCTGGGGGCGCACCTGGAAGGGGCGGAAATCGGGACGAGGGTGGAATTTGCGATCGAATATCCCCCCGAGCATGCCAACTCTGAGCTCGCTGGCCGTCGGGTGGATTTTCGCGTGCTTGTCAAGGGGCTGGCGCTCAAGGAGGTGCCCGGTCTGGATGACGAGTTTGCCAAGGACCACGGAGAATGCGAGACGCTGGCGGAGTTGCGCGAGCGCGTACGGCTGCAGCTCCAGGCGGTGGCCGCCGAAGAGGCAGACGGCGCGGCGCGCGCCGCCTGCATCGCGCAGTTGTTACGCGCCCACGACGTGGAGATGCCGCCGGCCATG
>JBBITY010000255.1:0-5454 GCA_037440565.1 Desulfurellales bacterium | reverse complement strand
CGCCGCCACCACGGATTCTCTTGCGCTCGAGGGTTCCGATGCAATAAAGCCGGCCGCCGCCGTGGAGCACCTCGAAGCGAGCGTGCGGGCGCAGGCGGCGATCGTCATCGGCACGACTGGATTCAGTGAAGCCGAGCAGCGGCGTACTGACCAGCTCGCAACGCAGACGCGATGCGTCGTGGCGCCGAACATGAGCGCTGGCGTCAATGTGCTGCTCAAGCTCGTGGCCGCCGCCGCCCAGGCGCTGGGAAGTGATTTCGATCCGGAAATCCTCGAGTTTCACCACCGCCTAAAGGTCGACGCTCCGAGCGGCACGGCGCTGGCTCTCGGGCGCGCGGTGGCGGGTGCACTCGGCCGTGACTTCGCCGCCGATGCCCGTTTTGGTCGTCAAGGCATCGTGGGCAAGCGCACGGACCGGGAGATCGGCGTCATGGCCTTGCGCGGCGGCGACGTCATCGGCGACCACACCGTCATCTTTGCCGGGATGGGCGAGCGGCTCGAACTGACACACCGCTCCCAGAGCCGCGAGTGCCTGGCGCGCGGCGCCATCCGGGCCGCGCTCTGGGTGGTCGCGCAGCCGCCCGGCCGCTACAGCATGGCCGACGTGCTGGGGCTGTAGCTCGCCGCGCGGCTCTGCTTGTTCGCTTCTCGCCGCAACCGCCGCCGAAGCGAGATACGAAAGACGACAGACGGACCCGGTCTCACGCCAGGGCGCGCCGGATGCGCTCCATCGCTTCTTCGAGGCGGGCGTCCGGGACGGTGAGCGACAAGCGAACGAATCCTTCGCCGTGTTCCCCGTAGCCACGCCCGGGTGCGACGATGACGTGTGCCTTCTCGAACAGCAAGTTGGTGAACTCCAGACTCGAGAGCCCGTTGGGCGTGGGAACCCAGAGGTAGAACGTGCCTTTGACCGCCGGGTACTCGATGCCGATCTGCCGCAAGGTCGCCAGCACCAGCCTGCGCCGCCGGCCGTAGACGTGGAGCATGTGGGCAATGGAGTCCTCGCAGCGCGTCAGTGCTGCGATGCCGGCGTATTGAATCGCATTGAAGACGCCGGAGTCGGTGTTTTCCTTCACCTTGGACATGGCGGCGATGAGGTCGCGATTGCCCACGGCCATGCCGATGCGCCAGCCAGTCATGTTGAAGGATTTGGAGAGCGAGTTCAGCTCGACGCCGACATCCTTGGCCCCCGGGGCTGACAAGAAGCTCAGCGGCCGCTCCCCGTCGAAGACGATCTCGATGTACGGGTTGTCGTAGCAGATGGCGATGTCGTAGTTGCGCGCGAACGCAACCAGTTCGGCCAAAAAGGCCGGTGTCGCCGTCGCACCGGTCGGGTTGTTCGGGTAGTTGAGGAACATGGCTGTGGCCTTCCGGGCGAGGTCTGCGGGGATGTCCCGCAGCACAGGCAGATAGCCGTGCTCGGGCTTGATCGGAATGCTCACGGGCTGCCCTTCGGCCAAGAGGATGCTCGCCCGGTAGGCCGGATAGCCCGGATCCGTCATCAGCACGGCTTCCCCCGGGTTAACCCGGCCGAGCACAAAGTGGTGGCAGCCCTCTTTGGAACCAATCAGGGCCAGCACTTCGCTCTCCGGATCAAGCTGGACACCGTAGCGGCGCGCGTACCACCCGGCCACCACTTCGCGAAAGGCCAACATGCCCTTTTCCTCATCGGTCGGATACCGGTGATTGGCGGGATCGCCAGCGGCCCTCGCGAGCTCTTTGATGACCTCGGCGGGCGTGGGCTCCACGGGGTCGCCGATCGCCAGGCTGATGACGTCGATGCCGTCCGCCCGCGCCTTGCTGATCTTCTTGCGCAGCTCCATGAAGAGGTACGGGGGAATGTTTGCCAGCCTGCGCGCCGTGTTCATGGGTTCCCTCTCATCGGCTTGCGAAAATGCCGGCTTCGACTACCACCGAGGGGCGATGCTCTCAAGTGCTGGGACTTTTACCGATGGGTTTGCAAGTAGTGGCTGGCAGTGTTACAAGCCTTGCAAATCTCCGGTCCCGAGCCCGCGAGCTTGGCGGGGAAAGGGGTGGACCTTCCGGGGGTGGTAGGTCCAGGGTGTTTCGCGGTCGGCGAGCTGGCCCTTCACGGCGGGCGGCACGCGTGTTGAGGTGAGGCGGGGAGGTGGATGGTATGCCCCACCGAGCGTTCATCGGAATCGGCTCAAACCTGGGCGATCGGCGCGCCAATTGCCGGGAAGCACGGGAGCGGATTCAGCAGATACCCCACACCCGCGTCGTCAAGGAGTCATCGCTCTACGAGAGCGAGCCGCACGGGGACGCCAAGACGTGGTTTGCCAACAGCGTTGTGGAGATTGAGACCGAACTGGCTGCCGCCGATCTGCTCAAGCGCCTCAAGGCTATCGAGACGGCGATGGGCCGCAAGCGGGTGCGCGGCAAACGCTGGGGCTCGCGGATTATTGACTTGGACATCCTTCTTTACGACAAAGAAATCATCGACAGACGCAATCTCAAGATCCCGCACCCTGAACTGCCCAATCGCCGTTTCGTGCTGGTGCCGTTGAGCGAGCTGGCGCCGCAGCTCATCCACCCGGCCCTCAACGTCTCCATTTCCGAGCTACTGGCGACAGTTAAAGATACCAAGAAGATTCACCTCATGGCATTCTGAGAGCCGTGGCATTGTGAGGGGGTAGAACCGATGAAGTTGTTTATCGACACGGCCGACGTGAACGAAATCCGCGAAGCGGCGAGCTGGGGAATCGATGGGGTAACGACAAACCCGTCCCTGGTCGCCAAGACGGGCCGCGATTTCCGGTCGGTCATTGACGAGATCTGCACCATCGTCGATGGGCCAATCAGCGCCGAGGTAGTGAGCACTGACGCTCCCGGGATGGTCGAGGAAGGCGAGCGCCTGGCCCGCATGCACCGGAACATCTACGTCAAAGTACCCATCACGGCGCAGGGACTGAAAGCGACCCGTATTCTCAGCCATCGCGGCGTGCGGGTGAACATGACGTTGATCTTCTCCCCCGTTCAGGCACTGCTGGCCGCCAAGGCTGGAGCGAGTTTCATCAGTCCCTTCGTCGGCCGCCTAGACGACGCAGGCCATGACGGAATGCAGGTGATCGAGCAGATCGTCCGCATTCTCCGCAACTACGCGTACCCGGCCGAAATTCTGGTGGCGAGCACGCGAAACCCGCTGCACGTGATCCGGGCGGCCGAGCTGGGCGCCCACATCGCGACCTGCCCATTTGCCGTCTTGCAGCAGTTGCTGAAACACCCGCTGACGGACATCGGCATCGAGCGTTTTCTCGCTGACTGGAAGAAGGTGCCCAAGTAACATCCGCCGCGCTCTTGACGGCCCGCCCGCTCGCCCGGGCAACAGGTATCCCGCGGATGCTTTGCGTTCTGCGGGGGCACGAGTCCTGCTCGATGTTCGCGCGTGACCAAATTCGCGCTCAATTGGTGGCCCGTCGTCCTCGCGCTCACCGTGCTCGTGGCCGCGGTGGTTTCCATCCCGGCAATCGAGTGACCCAGCCGCCTCAGACGATAATCGTCAACCGCCAGAGCCCGCCCTCGACTACCGGCTCCATAACGGCGTAGCCCTCCGCTTCCGCGGCGCGCGGGATATCGCGCGCGCCCTTTTCATCGTCCAAGAACAACGTCAGCTCGTCGCCCGGCAGGAGAGTTTCCAAGCGGACCTTCGCCCGCGCCCAACTCAGCGGACAGCGGACGCCGCGCAAATCGAGTTGCGCTTTCATCTGCCGCGCCTTCCTGTCCGGCACGGCTTTGCCCGCAAATTCCCATCTGCAGTCATTGTGTGGTTCCCATCCCTCGCGACCCGAGCTGCCCTTCGCCAATGGACCCGTTCCGCGTGCGCATGCTACCAGGATATAGCTTCGGCGGCGGAGACACGGAACCACTCACCATGGCCAACGGACCTGACACGTACATCCTGCGCCCGCGGGTGGCGCGCGCGGCGGATTTCCGCCTCGACTACGAGGGCCTGCTCAATGCCGCGCAGTACGAGGCCGTGATCACCACGGAGGGGCCGGTCTTGGTCGTGGCGGGGGCCGGGAGTGGAAAAACCCGAACGCTCGTATTCCGGGTCGCCCGGCTGGTGGAACTGGGCGTGGATCCACGCAGTCTGTTGTTGCTGACCTTCACCCGCAAGGCGGCGGCCGAGATGTTGCGGCGGGCGAGCGGCCTGCTCGACGGCCGCTGCGAGCAAGTCGCCGGCGGCACCTTTCACTCGTTCGCCAACACCGTGCTGCGCCAACACAGTCCAGTCCTCAACCTCAGCCCGTCGTTCACCATTCTCGATCGCGGTGACGCTGAGGAGGTGATCGCCCTGCTCCGCGCCCGCTTCGGGCTTGACAAGAAAGAGAAGCGCTTCCCACGCAAGCAGACCATCGCGGAAATGTTCAGTACGGCGGTCAACAAGTCGCGGCCGCTTCGCGATACGATTGAAGAAGAATACCCTCACCTCGTCGAGCACGCTGATGACTTACTCCACCTGGAAGCCGAGTACACCGCCTACAAGGCCGAAAAGCAGCTCCTCGATTACGACGACCTGTTGGTCAAGCTGCGCGAACTGCTGGAAGAACACGAACCGGTGCGCCGCCAGCTCTCACGGCGCTACCGGTACGTCATGGTGGACGAATACCAAGACACCAACGCCATCCAGGCGGCAATCGTGCGCCTGCTCGCCGCTGAGCACGACAACGTCATGGCCGTCGGCGACGACGCGCAGAGCATCTACGCCTTTCGGGGCGCGAACTTCCGCAACATCATGGATTTTCCCACCCTTTTTCCCGGCACGCGCATCATCGCACTGGAACAGAACTACCGCAGCACACAGCCGATCCTCGACGTCGCGAACGCTATCATCAGCCAGGCGCGGGAGCATTACACGAAGGTGCTGTTCACCGAGCGCCCCAACGGCGAGGCCCCGATGCTCGTCGCCGCGTACAATGAGAACTTTCAGTCGCGCTTCGTCTGCCAGCGCGTGCTGGAGCTGCGCGAGGAGGGCGTCCCGCTCCCGGAGATTGCGGTCTTGTTTCGCTCCAGCTTCCACTCCTTCGATCTGGAGCTCGAATTGGCGCGCCACGATCTCCCGTTCATCAAGCGGGGCGGATTCAAGTTCATTGAAACGGCGCACATCAAAGATGCCCTCGCACACCTGCGCGTGCTCGCCAACCCGCACGATGCGGTGTCATGGTATCGCATCCTCTCCTTGATCGAGGGCATCGGCCCGCGCACGGCAGAGGAGATCATCGCGCAGGTGGTGGCAACTCCCGAGCCGGCTGCCGTCCTCGAAGGGATCACCGGCCGCGCGTTCTCGCCCGACCTGCGCGCCCTGGCCGGATTGTTCCGCCGCATCGCAAGAGGAGCCGCCAAGCCCGCTGACCAATTGGCAGACGTGCTGCGCTATTACGAGCCGCTGCTCAAGCGCCTCGAGGAAGCGGACGTCCCCGCCACGCCGGTGAA
>JBBITY010000254.1:0-5477 GCA_037440565.1 Desulfurellales bacterium | reverse complement strand
GCTGTTGGACTCGTCCACGCCCGCGTTGGCGCAGACCCACCCTGGCCCGGTCTCGACGATGAGGTGTCCTGCGTCCATCTTCACAACGCGGTTGGTTTCGCGCAGGATCACCTCAATGACACGCGGATCTTTGTTCCGCGTCGTTGCGGCCAGCCGTTCCGCAAACGAGGACGGGGTCACGGTGCGCAGATCGACCACGCGGCCCTCGCTCTTGGAAACCGCCTTCTGGCAGACAACGAGCAGGTCACCGTCGAAGAGACGGTCGCCGTTGCGCTCGAGGGCGGCGAATAGGAGCCCCGGTAGATCATCGCCGGGTTGCACGGCGGGCACGCCTGCAATGGGCAGCAATGAAACGCTCATCGGCGAAGCCCCTCGAGGACAGCCGCGGCGAGTGCGCGGGATTGGGCCAGTGTCTTCATAATAGTGTTGGCAACAAGCGGGCGCATGCCGAGCGCCGCCACGCGCGCGGCGAGGTCTGCATCGCGCTCGTCGAGGACGAACACGTCGACGAAGTCGCGGTAGAGCTGGGCGACGCCGACTGCAGAAACATCGTGGCCGAGACCTGCGAGGAGGCGGTCGAGCGGGCCCTTGATCGGCATGCCGCGAACCAGCGGGCTCACAGCGGCAATCCGCGCGCGGCTACGCCGTAAAGCGCCGCGCACTCCCCGCAGACCGAGGATCGGCTCGATGCTGACGATCGGATTGCTCGGGGGAATGATGATGGCATCCGCCTCGCGCACGGCGGTCAGTAGCCCGGCCACCGGGCGTGCGGATTCGAGTCCCTGGTACGTTACGGCCCGAACGCGGCCACGGCCTCGCCGCTTGACGAGATATTCCTGAAACGGCACGGGACGGCCGCCCCCGGCAATATGGATCATCGTTCGCACGGGATCATCACTCATCGGCAAGATGCGCACTCCGAGACCGTGCCGCCGTGCTATGTCGGCCGTAATGCGCGAAAGCGGGAGGCCCGCGCGCAACGCGTCAGTCCGGTAGATGTGCGTCGCGAGATCGGCATCGCCGAGCTGAAACCACGTGTGGGAATAGAAGCGCCGCAGCGCATTGAGACAGCGATATGTATCGCCGGCCACCCCCCAACCACGGACCGTGTTGACGCGGTTGGCGAGCGTATAAGTCACGGTATCGAGATCCGGCGAGACATGGAGACCGAAAAATGTCTCGTCGTCGCCGGTATTGACGACTAGTGTTAGCCGCTTCGGATCAAGAAGCGAGCAAAGCCCCCGCAGGAACCGCGCTGCTCCCACCCCGCCCGCTAGCACGGTGACCCGACGAAAGTCTGCCGTTCCCCGAGATCCTGCCATAAGTCGTTGTCCGTTGCACTGGAATGCGGCCTGCGTCGGCAATGAGCTCGCAGATCTGAGATTCAGGAAGGTATTCGCCGGCATCCGCTCCGGCAGATTTCGAGATGGACTCCTCCATTAACGTGCCACCGAAATCGTTGCAGCCGGTGCGCAGCGTCAGTTGCGCGAACTCGGTGCCGAGCTTGACCCACGACGTTTGGAGATTGTCAATCCGGCCGCGCAACATCAGGCGCGCACAGGCGTAGACGCGGAGATCCACCACTCCGAGTGGGGGCGGGTTCACTAACCCTTTTCGGTACAGAGCGGTATGGGTGTGAATGAAGCGCAACGGCACGAATTCCGTGAAGCCCCCGGTCCGTTCTTGTAACGTGCGCATCAGCGCGATGTGTCGGGCGACATGTGCCGGCGTTTCGATATGCCCGTACATCATGGTCGAGCTGCTGCGCAGCCCAACCTCGTGGGCTGTCGTGACGATCTCGATCCACGTCCGCACATCGACCTTCTTGTGACTCAGCACCTCGCGAACATCGTCATCGAGGATCTCTGCAGCCGTACCGGGGATGGTCCCAAGTCCGGCATCGCGCAACATAATGAGGTAGTCGCGATAATTCATGCCTGCGCGCCTGGCGCCGTACATGATCTCCATTGGGGAGAACGCGTGGATATGGATGTCGGGGAAGCGCGATTTGATGGCCACCAACAGGTCGCGATGAGCAAACGGGGTCGCTTCCGGATTGATGCCGGCCTGCATACAGACTTCCGTCGCACCGCGATCGACGGCATCCTGCACTTTGTCGAGCACGTGTTCGATCGAGTAATTGTACGCGTCCGGATCCTTGCGGTGGCGGGCGAAAGCGCAGAACTGGCACCCGACGAAGCAGATGTTGGTCCAGTTAATGTTCCGGTTGACCAAATAGGAGACCTCGTCTCCGACGTCGATGGCGCGAACGCGGTCAGCAGTGCGGATCAGCGCTATGAGGTCGTCGCCCTCGACGCTAAGCAGATGTATCCCCTCTTCGACCGACAGTTGCCTTCCCGTTAACGCGCGTTCCAAAATGGCCGCCGTGGCAGGACTGGCGTGCCGCAACAGTTGATCGATCGGACGTGAGTCGAAGACGAGCTCACGCAGCTCGGTCCGCATAACATACTCCTCTTGGGGCAGGCCGTCCGACAAGCCGCTCGCGAATGGCGGTGTCCAAGAACCCCGGGCGCTCCAGGTACTCCGGATAGACGGGCAGCCGCGCAACAAGGGTGAAGCCCTCCGAAGCACATGTCCGTGCAAGTGCAGAGACGTGTGGCCAGGGCGCTTCAGGATTTACGTAGTCGGGGGTCAGGGGCGAAATGCCTCCCCAGTCGTTGATGCCCGCCGCCAGAAACAGGCGATGGTCATACGGATTCAAATTGGGCGGCACTTGGATATTCATGTCCGGCATCATCAGGCGCGCCACAGCGACAGTACGCGCCAAGTCATAGCTGTCTGGCTCGGACCGGGTAGCCATGCGAGTGGCCGGCTTGGCCCGGAAGTTCTGAATGATGACTTCCTGGATGTGGCCGTATGCCAGAGCGAGATCCCGAATGGCGCTGAGGCTGGCGACCCGTTCGCCCAGAGTTTCGCCGATGCCGATGAGAATGCCGGTTGTGATCGGAATCTGGAGTTCCCCGGCATCCCGGAGGGTTTGCAGCCGCAATGCGGGGTCTTTGTCAGGGGCGTGGTGATGGACTTCACCGGCGCAACGCAGCCGCGGGCTCACGTTTTCGAGCATGAGGCCGAGGCTGGCGTTCACGGATCTCAGGTGCCGTAGCTCGTCACGGGAAAGCAGGCCGGCATTCGTATGTGGCAACAGCCCTTCGTCAAGGGCGATGCGGCAGCAGGCCGCGACGTATTCGGTCGTGCTGTGGTGGCCGAGCACGTCCAGAGTCCGCCGGTAGGCGCGAAACGCGCGCTCGGGTCTGTCGCCGAGGCACATCAGGGCTTCGACACAACCCAGCCGTCGGCCGTCTCTGGAGGCCGCGCGCACATCTTCCGGCAACATAGTCCAGGCATCCGGTGCATCGGGATCTTTGCGGAATGTGCAGTAGGCGCAGCGGTCGAGGCAGAGGTTCGTTATCGGGAGGAACACCTTCGGCGAATACGTGATCACGTGCCCCTTATGTTGCGTGCGCACGCGTCCAGCCACTGCCAGCAATGCGGACCACTGATGTCGGGGCAGGGCAATCACGTGCCTTGCATGTTCGTCGCTCAGCGGCCGGCCGCTGAGCGCGCTGTCCAGCGCCGTGCGGGCAAGCGAGTCCAGGCCGCTCAGGTACCCGGCAGCGACGTCACTCTCCGTGGTGGAATGCATGCAGGTGCGACCTCCCGTGTATAGGAGCCCGCACGGGGGAGTCAAGCTAGCCTGTGCGTTGACGCGTTGACGGGGCTCGGCGGAGAGCAGCGCCCAGCTCGGGCGCGTCACGTCGTCGGCGGGGCCGGCTCGGTGGCCACGCGCAATGCAAGAGCGCCGTCTTCATACCGATGCGCACCAACAAACTGCGCGACCTTCGCGAGCTCCCATTCATCGAAGATGTCAGCGCAGCCCCGGAGAAGCAAAGCGCAGAGAGTTTCTGGAAACGGCGCGATGCCGGCGTTCGCCAACTCGGCGTCGTCGAAGCTCGTGGCCAGACCAGGGGGGTCAAGTTTTTCGATGAGTTCTTGTACTAGGCGGACGAAGCAGTCGAGTTTATGCGGGCGAATCACATGCGGATAGAAATGGCGATCGAGGGCAGAGCGCAGAAGCCGGGCGTCGACGTCTACCCGGCTGCGCGTCATCGCGGGAGGGGCGGCTGCGACTTCACGCTGACGGGCGGCGCTGATCGAGGAGCGCGAGCTCCGCACCCACAGCACCTCCGAACCCGCGGCCACTTGGAACCAGGTGGTGGCCATCGGGTCCCAGACTGGGCGATCGGAGATGGCCGGAGCAGGCAGGCGCCTGACCAAATCGAGCGAATGGGATGCATGAGTGCAGCGGAAGAGCTGAAGGTCGAGCGCGAATGCATGGGCTTCTGCCGAGTCGCCGTCAACACCATCAAGCGCAAGCGGGTGCAGCACGCCGCACCGACGGCAAAGCAACAGTGCATCGCGGCTTATGGCGAGCCTAGGCATCCAGAGGCTCCGTGCGCGGTCGACTGGGCCCATGCATGGGGAGAGTGATAACAAATTGGGTCCCGGCGCCGGTGGCGCTCTGGACGCGGAGGGCACCGCCGAGGAATTCGGTCAAGCGCAGGGCCATGCGGAGTCCCAACCCAAGGCCGTGGTGGCGGCCAATGCCGTGGAAAGTTTCGCCAGGAAGGCCCTGGGCCAGTTGGGCGACTTCGGCGTCCGGGATGCCAATACCGGTGTCGCGGACCGTGATTTCGAGATCCTGGCCGTCGGCTGCGGGGTATGCCGAGAGGGCGATGGAGCCGCGGGGGGTGAACTTCACGGCGTTGTCGATCAGCGCCCACAGGATCCGTTCGAGTTTGTGCTCGTCGGAGCTAATCCATAGGGGATTTGCGTCGCCCTCGACCGCTAGAGTCAAGCGGCGCTGGCGGGCAGCCGCGGCAAAATGGCGCGCTGCCCGGCGCAGCGTTTCTCGGATGTCGAACGCAGAGAGGGTGAACTGCAGCTCGCCGGCATCGAGAGAATTCAGCAGCAACACCGTTTCGATCAAGTTGAGCAGTTTCTGCGAGTTGGCCTGAATCCGATCGAATGCGAGACGCTGATCCTCCCTCAGGCGCGTGTGCAGCTCCTCGGTAAGGATCGAATTGTACCCGATGATGGCGCTCAGGGGGGTGCGCAGTTCGTGGGACAAGTTGGCGAGGAAGTCTTCTCTGATGCGGCGCGCCCGTAGGGTGGCGCGCCGATGCGCAACGGCACGACGGACTAATTCGGAAATCTGTGGAACGTCGAATGGCTTGGTGACGTAATCAAAGACCCGGTGTCGCAACCCGCGGATTGCGGAATCCAGCGAGGCGTACCCCGTGACCACGATCACTTCGATGTCCGGATCGAACCGCTTGATGTGTTCCATCACCTCCGTTCCCGGCATTCCCGGCATGCGCAGGTCGAGGGTGACGACATCGACCGGACATGAATGAAGAACTTCGATGGCCTGCTCGCCGCCTGCGGCGGTGAAAACG
>JBBITY010000253.1:4756-5480 GCA_037440565.1 Desulfurellales bacterium | reverse complement strand
CCGGGTCGCCGCCCGAGGCCCAGCCGTAGGCGTCGACGCGCAGCCGCGCGCCGACCATCATCATGCGCACCGGAACGTCCCCGGCGAGCTGCGCCAACAGCTCGGTATGGCCGGCGACCCTTGCTCCGGCGGCGGCGAGATTCGCCTTGCAGATCGGCGCCGTGACCACGGCCTCGGCGTGGCCCTGTTGAACCAAGCGCACGGCTTCGATGACGGCCGCGTAGGCAGCACGACCGCCGCTCACGGTAGGCCGTCCCGCCTGGCGCTGCCGCGGAGGAATGCGCGCCACGACGCGCACTGGCACCGCGTCGGATGGCAACGGCGCGGGCGGACTCCAGGGGGCAAACGCGAGAGGGAGCCGCAACTGGGCGGCGGCGGCCGCAAAGACCGCCGGATCGCCGACGAGGATCGGCACGAAGTGCCGGCGCAGCCCCCGGCGGGCCAGGGCGCGGACTGTGACCTCGGGGCCGATCCCGGTGGGGTCGCCCATCGAGATCGCCAGCCGCGGGGGCCCGCTCACGGGTGCATCTCCACGTTGTGGCGTTTGCGCAGGTCCTCGCGCAGCCACCGGTTGTAGCGCTCTTCGAGCGCCGCTTCGTACAAGCGTTGCTTGATCTCATCGGCCAACTGATCGAGCGGCTGGTGCGACGCCGCACTGCGGTCGTCGAGCCGCACGATGTGCACGCCGACATCGCTGCGCACCGGCCGGCTGAACTGGCCGGGT
>JBBITY010000253.1:0-4746 GCA_037440565.1 Desulfurellales bacterium | reverse complement strand
CGAGGTCGGCGATGGCCGCCTCCAGTGCCTCGATCATCTCCCCCTTCTTGAACGTTCCCAGCTTGCCGCCGCTCGCCGCCGCCGCGTCCTCCGAGGTCCGCCCGGCAAGGGCGGCGAAATCGGCACCGCGCTTGAGCTCCTGGTAAACGGCCTCGGCGCGCTGCATCACCTCCTCGACCTGCTCTGGTGGCGCGTCGGCGGGCAGCTTGAGGACGATGTGCGAGACGGCGACCTGGGCTGGCGTCGCGTACTCTTCGAGGTGCGCCTGGTAGTAGCGCTCGACCTCTTCGGGGGTGACATTCACCTTGCCGCGAATCTCGCGGTTGATGAGCTGGGCGCGCTGCAGCTCGCTGCGAATCTGTCCGCGGTAGCGCTCCATGGTGAGGCCCTGCTGCTCGAGCGCGGCGGCGAGCTGCTGCTCGGTGAGCCGGTTGCGTTGGCGGATGCTGTCGATGTAGCGGTCGATGTCCTCTTCCTTGACGGAGAGTCCCTGCGCCGCGAACTCCTTGTCGATGCATCGCTGCGTGATGAGCGCGTCGAGGAGGGCAGACTCGTCGAAGGCGCCGGCCTGACGCGCGCGGACATCCCCGGCTGCGAACTGTTTCAACTCGTACAGCGTCAGGGGTTCCCCGTCGATCGTGGCGAGAATGCGGTTGATGACTTCAGCCCGGGCGGAGACGCCGCACGCGAGCACGGCGACGGCGAGGCTCAGGCCGATGTAGGCAGGTCTCAGCGCCGGCTTCTCCCGCGGACGAACTGCGACGATCCCTGTTTCGTCATGCCCGCGAAGGGCCTGCCCCCGCGAAGGCGTGGGGCGGGCACCCAGGCGGGGCGGCAACGCAAGAGGGAATGGATTCCCGCTGTTGCGAAAATGACGGAAGGAAATCTGCGCGCCCCACGACGATTTTCGGAAGCGGTAGCTCAGCGCATGCATTTCTTTCGGCTCTCATCCCAATTCATCGACCGTTGCCTCCGGCGTGTGGGGCGCTGTGCGGCCCGTTCGCGCCGTTGCGCGAATTTCCTCTAGCACGGACTGGATGTCCAGGACCACGCCGTCCGAGTCGGCGTGGCGCGGTTCAAAGCTGAGCTGAAAGTCCGCCGAGAGCCGAAAGCGCCCCTTGTGCCGCTGCACCAGGGCCATGAGCTGATCGACATCGATCGACGCCTCCGGGTGGAACTGCAGGGTGACTGTCCCCTCGCGCAGCGTGGCCCGCACCACCAGGCAGGCCTTCAGTCGGCGGCGCAACTCCATCACCCGCAGGAAGCTGTCGACCAGCGGCGGGATCGGGCCGTAGCGTTCGGTCAGCTCGGCGGCGATGTCCTCGATCTCTGCCGCCCTGTCCGCGGCGGCCAGGCGGCGGTAGAAAGCCAATCGCTGATTTTCATCGCCGATGTAGCTGTCGGGCAGGTAGGCCGGGAAACCGAGCTGGATCTCCGGCTCGACCTCGACCGGGGCCTGTTCCCCGCGCACCTCGTGCACCGCCTCTTCCATCATCTGCGTGTACAGCTCGAACCCCACCGCGGTGATGTGCCCGGACTGCTGCTTGCCGAGCAAGTTCCCGGCGCCGCGAATCTCGAGGTCGTGCGCCGCCAGCCGGAACCCGCCGCCGAGATCGTCCAGCTCTTGCAGGACGCGCAAGCGCTTCTGCGCCTCGCGGGAGATGAGATGCTCGCCGGGAATCATGAGGTAGGCGTAGGCGCGTTCGTGCGAGCGGCCGACGCGGCCGCGCAACTGGTAGAGCTGCGCCAGGCCGAAGTGGTCGGCGCGGTTGATGATGATCGTGTTGGCGTTGGGGATGTCGAGCCCGGATTCAATGATCGCCGAGCACAGTAGGACATTGGCCTCGCGGGCGAGAAAGCTGAGCATGACCTTCTCGAGTGCCCGCTCGTGCATCTGGCCGTGCGCGATGGCGATTGTCGCCTCCGGAACGAGCGCGCGGAGGTGCCGCCCCATGGCCTCGATATTCTCGACCCGGTTATGGACGAAAAACACCTGCCCGCCGCGCTGCAGCTCGCGCAGGATCGCGTCGCGAATGATGTCGTCGTCGTAGCGCGTGATGTACGTGCGAATGGCCAGCCGATCGACCGGCGGCGTCTCGATGACGCTCAAATCGCGAATGCCCATGAGCGACATCTGCAGCGTACGGGGGATCGGGGTGGCGGTCAGCGCCATGGCGTCTACCAGCTTGCGCATCTCTTTGATCCGTTCCTTGTGGCGGACGCCGAAGCGGTGCTCCTCGTCGATCACCAGCAAGCCGAGGCGTTTGAACACGACGTCGGCTTGCAGCAGGCGGTGCGTGCCGACAACGATGTCGACCGAGCCATCGCGCAGCCCGCGCAAGACCGCCTGGGTCTGTGCGCGGGTGAGGAAACGCGACAGCATCTCCACCCGCACTGGGTAGCCCTCGAAGCGGCTGCGGAAAGTGTTGAAATGCTGTTGAGCGAGCACGGTCGTCGGGACCAGGACGGCTGCCTGACGGCCGCCCATCGCGGCGAGGAAGGCGGCGCGCAGCGCCACTTCGGTCTTGCCGTATCCGACGTCACCGCAAACGAGACGATCCATCGGCTTCGGACGCTGCAGGTCGCTGATCACGTCTTCAATGGCTTGCTTCTGATCGGGGGTTTCTTCAAAGGGGAAACGGGCCTCGAACTCGCGGAAATACGCATCCGGCGGACCCAGTGGCGGCCGCTCGTGAACCTCGCGCGCGGCGTAGATCGCCAGGAGCTCCTTGGCCATCGCCAGGACCGATTCGCGCGTCTTGCGCTTCACCTTCTCCCAACTGGCTCCGCCGAGCTTGTCGAGCGGCGGAATCGTGCCGTCGGCCCCGACGTACTTCTGCACGAGGTTGATGCGATCCACCGGGACGTAGAGGCGGTCGCCGCCGGCGTATTCGAGGTGCAGGTAATCACCATCGGTGCCCGCGACCTGGAGATGGCGCAGGCCGCGGTAGAGGCCGACGCCGTGGTCCAGATGGACGACGCAGTCGTTGGGCTTCAACTCGCTGAGGTTCTTGAGAAGCTGTGAGACAGAGACGCGCCGCGCCGCCCGCCGCCGCCCCTCGCCGAAGATGTCCGCCTCGGTTACTACCACGAGCCGGTCGTCGGGAAGTCGGAAGCCCTCGCTCAGCGTGCCGAGCACGACGCGCGGGTGCCGCGCGGGACTGTCGAGGAGAACATGGAAGGGCTCCGCCGGCGTTTCGACTGCGACGTCGTTGATCTCCAGCAGACGGGCGAGCCGCTGACGCTGGGGCTCGCTGCTGGTTACGAAGAAGATGCGATGCCCCGTGGCTGCCCAGCGGCGGACCTCTTCTGCAACCGGGGCGAATGTCTGTTCCTCGCGGGGGTGCTCGCGCTTGACGCGCACGTCTCCGGTGGTGAACGACCGCACCGTCAGCCGCCGCGGATCCTCGCTGCCACCCAGCAGGTCGAGTGCCTCGACTTCGATCCGCGGCCGCCCGGCCACCGCGGCGCGCCAGTGGCCGGGCGCGAGATAGAGGCGCTCGGGCGGCGGGAAGAACCGGTGCTCGCTTGCGCGTTGGGCAGCGCGCCGGTCTACCTCCGCCCACACGCGTTCGATGGCGGCGTCGACGTCGCCGGGACTGTCGATCCAGACCAGCGTGTCGGCCGGCAAGTAGTCGAACACCGTGTCGAGGGCGGCATAGAAGTACGGCAGGCAGAACTCGACGCCGGGAAAGAGGAGGCCGGTGCCGAGCCCGTCGAGCATCAGATTGCGTTCCTTGCGCGCCAGCTCCAGTTCCAAAATCCGCGCCTCTATGGCGCGCAGCACGTCGCGTTGTTGCGCGGCGTGCACATCGAACTCCCGCACCGGCAAGAGCAGCAGCTCCGGTTGGTGGCCGAGCCGCCGCTGGCTGATCGGGTCGAACTCGTGCATCGCCTCGATCGTGTCCCCGCTCAGTTGCACGCGAACTGGATTCGGGTGGGCGGGCGGGAAGACATCGATGATGCCCCCGCGCACGCTGAACTCACCGCGGTCCTCCACGAGAGCCGTGCGGCGGTAGCCCCAGCCGACCAGTTGCTCGGCGAGGCGGTCGCGGTCGATGTCGTCGCCCTCGACCAGGTAGGCGTACCGCGCCGCGAATTCGCGCCGCGGCGGTACCCGCTGCATCAGCGCCTCGGCCGTTGTCACGACAATCGCGTTCGAGGTTTGCTGCAGGTGATAGAGCCCTTCGATGCGAGCGGCGATCGTGTCGGCGGGCGGCGAGAGGTCTTCAAACGGCACCACTTCCCACGCCGGCAGGTAGTGGATGCGCCGGCCGAACGGCGGTGCGCTATCGGAGTCGCCGAAAAAAAACCGCAAGTCGGCGGCGAAGCGTTCCGCTTCCTTGCCACTGGCGAGCACGACGAGCGCCGGGCGAGGTGTGCGCTGTAGAAATCGCGAGAAGAAAAACGGGCGCGCGCCCGCCTTCAACCCCTGAAGGCGCCAGAGCGCGGGTTCCGTCCCGCGCCGCAGGGCTTCGCTGAGGCTTTGTAACGCCGCGTCCCAGTTGCCGGTCGAATCTGCCATGCTCGCCGAAGATACGAAACGGGACCCCTGCCCGACCCCTCGCGTATCCAACGATCCACTAGGTAGCAATCGCCTCGGGGGCCGACAACGCGCTTTGGTTACCGGTCACTGGTTCACTGGCCGCCGGCTCGCTGGCACCCAAAACTTTGATGGAGCCCGACTGCTTCCGGTGGTATATTCCGGCGCGTGATGGCCGCATGCGAGAAGATCCTCGTGGTGGA
>JBBITY010000252.1:0-5483 GCA_037440565.1 Desulfurellales bacterium | reverse complement strand
CACCACGAGCGTATCGCCGTCGATGACGCGCTCAACGCGGTAGACCGGAACCGAACCAGGCGTCTGCGCGAGCCCGGGCGCGGAAGCGCAGAGGATGAAGAGGATGACGGCGGAAGCGATCTGTGCCGGCTGAGGTCGCGACATCACGGCTCCCCTTTCAGAGCGACATGGTGACGTCGAACGCCGAGCGGTGGACGGACCGACGAGTGGCAGGAATTATGGGGCGAAGCTCAACCGTTCGCAACAGGCAAGTCCAACGACGTTGTGAGCGAAGTTGCTGTTTCAATAGTGAAACAGCGTCAGATCCCTCTGCCTCCAAGACTTCAGGCGGGCGTGTCTCATCGCGGCTCGTCGATGCGCCCTAGCCGCAAAGGTTCGCTATCACAGCAACTAGCGCAACGAGAAGGGATAGCACTGGAATCAGCAGGTCCGCCCAGAACTTAATTTCCTTTCGCCGTTCATCCCTTACTGCCCTCTCAATTGCAGTCCGCGCCGGCGCTGTGAGATAGCGGTCTCCTGCCGGTCCTTGGTCCCACGCGTTGTTCGGAAGTTCGACAGACCAGCGGTGCGCGCGCCGAAGGAGCTCGTCGCTCTCAAGTGAATCCAGTTGCGTCGCGACGATGTCCCTTTCGCTGAGGTACTCGGACAGCAGGCTCTCGTACTCACCGCCCTTCTTCTGCTTCAGGTCTGGAGCGTACAGGTCGTGAAGCCTCCGAAGCTCGGCACGCAACCTTCTCCGGGCCCTGCGCTCACCCCATGTCAGCATGCTGATCTCCAGCAGGAGTGACGGTGTGGCCTAAACGCGAAAGCCAGTTTCCTCGAGCGCACACCGAAACCGTTCGTAGAGGCGACGCAGCCGGCCCGATGGATCGAACTGATTGAACTCCTCCCGGTGCTTGAGGAGCGTACGCATCAGCGTCTCGACCGCCTGGCGCAGCTCGGCGTTCGGCATCAAGTGCGGTTTCGGATCGGCCAGGGCGCCGTCCGCAACGGTCCGCGCATCAGCCAGAATCGCCGGGATGTCGAACTTGGTCCCATCGGGTAGTCGCACACCGACCTGCGCGTTCTCCGGATCGACCGTCTCCTCGACGAATCCCGCGGGTGGGCGCCGCTTCCGGAAGGTCAGCACCCGGCGCCGCTTGGCCGAGCGTCGATTACCCACCGTCAGCCGATGACCAGGAACAGCATGACGATTCCAGCGAAGATCAGGACCCACCAGCCGGCACCCAGGCCCAAGTACGTCGGCTTGGCGACGATGACCTTCTGCGGCCGTCCCGAACTGGCTGCCGGCGCGACCGGCGTGCGAAGGTCGCGGTTGCAGTGCTTGCAGACGATTGCCTCGTCCTGAATCTCCTCGGCGCAGTACGGACACTTCTTCATGGGCATCTCTCCTGCCGTTGCTAGGGTGACGCCACGGGCGGCTGGCCGGCAAGGTTCGCCGCGAGGTAGTGGCCGCGCAGCGCTTCCGAAAGTGAATTCATGCGGAAGCGAAGAGGAGTCTGACGGTCATTGCGCTGGATGACCAGGTCGAGCCCTTCGCGGCGGACGACCGCGACCTTCCGCCACGAAAAAGCAGTGAGCGTCGAACCGAGGAAGACAACGCGATCGTTGGTCAGAAAGAGTTGACCAGTCTCATCTGGGCCACGCTTGTCGACGAACGCTGGCGCGCTGAAGTGACAGACGTCAGGGCCCACGATCTTCTCGTGCCCCGGGATCAGCGGAAACTGTTTGGTCTGCTCGACCTGTTGCTCAAGGTCGAACAGATCCAGGGTTGCCTGGATCAGTTCAATCTCCGAGGCCACCTCTGTGTCCATCAAGCCAAGCTCGCCAGGACGCTTCAGCAGGCTCTCCAGTTCTTGGCGATCGCCCCTTGTGCCCGCGGCCTGCAACTCCTGCCGAAACTGCGTCATGCGCCGAGCCAGTTCGGCCTGTGCGCGTTTCTGCCGACTCGGAGCCGCGAGCGCAAGGAGTGCGCTCGCGACAGTTACAATCCAGGCAAGACCGCCGAGTGCACGAAGATCTTCAGATTCCGCTTGCATCAGGACGAAAGCGATGACAGCGGAAATCAGAGCGAGCCATCCAGTCACCGTCTTTCGGCTGCGACGAGGAATGCCGAATCGATCCGGGGCGACGGAGGTTGTGTTCATTGTCGTTGGTGCCGACTGAGCCGATGGTGCCGATGGCCGCGAGCTCGTGCTGAGTGTTCGTGTGTAGGAGAGGCCGGTTCCCGGGAGGCCAACGGTCTGTCGAATGCCGGACGAGCCAGCCGTGACCTTGAGGCCCCGTGGACCAAAGGAAAGCGAGGTGCCTCGTTTCCCGATATTCCAGCGAACACCAGGAGCGATCTTGATGCTTCGACGGAAGCGCCAGCCCATTTCAATTCCTCGCCTCGCCGGATGACGTAGCCAACACGCTCTGGAGCAGCGGACAGCGAAGCGGGTAGCAGCGGCGCCGACCCAGTTCACATGTGCACGGCATCCACATCGGCACGTACCCAGCGATCCTGATGACGCGTCCTAAGCTCAGCAGTTGCGATCGTAGACGACTCCCTCCGTCAGGCCGACGATGCTGGGGGCCAGCGTCGGCCGCGTCAGCGAGGCGCGGCACGTGGCCGCGCTTTCTCCTCCCGTCTTATCCTTCGTTGTCGTTTCGGCAGCGACCCTGCTTCCTTTGCGTTGCCGACACGAAGGCGAGCGCCTACTCGGAGACACCAGCGCAGGAGATCGCGATCAAGTTCTTCGTCAAGGTCCGGCCGCTGTTCAGCCAGCCACGAAAGGTACGGAAACAATAGCTGTGCGCCCACGAGTTCACCGCGCTCGATGCGTCGGACGGCGTCGAGCTTGATGCCGATCGTCTCAGCGACGGCTTGCTGTCTGTCTTCGACCCGCTTTCGCAGGCTCTGAAGCCAGAGACCCATCTCTTTCGCTGGCGTAGGGCGCTTGGCCATCCACGCGGGATCGTGCCCGGTGCGCTGTGCCAAGTCAACCGCGTAAGTCATTGCCTGTCAAAGGCTTGGCGTATTTATTCAATATACAGCGGATTAGACTTGACTATAGTGGATTAGTCCACTATCCTGGCCGCGTGACGTTACGCGAAGCCCGCAAAGTCGCTGGCCTCACTCGGGCCCATCTGGCCGAACTGAGCGAGACGACGACCACCACCATCTACGACATCGAAACCGGCCGCAACCAGCGACCCGCGTACGAAACCGTCGTGCGAATCGTGCGAGCGCTTCAGGGCGCCGGCCTGAAAGGCGTGACGGCGGATCAACTCTTCCCCGTCTCCGAGAAGGTGGCGTCGTGAGCCGCGAGCAGCCTCTTCAGTCGGTCCAGGCGCCTCCGAAGAACCAGCCGGGCGCGCTCGACGGCGCGCATCGTTCGGCGGATCTCCGTCGCACTGGCCTCTGCACCTGCGGGCGGCCGGTGGCGCAGCACTTCGATCGCCGCAATCGGTTCCGTGCCTGTGCGGACGTCGCCCGCATCCATCGCGCCGCTCCTGACTCACCGCGGAGGCCCGCATGAACGCGGTCGCCGCATCCCCGTGGCTGACGACGCTTGAGGCGGCCGCCTACGTCCGCTGCCTCAGCCGCGACGGGCAGCCAAGTCGGCCGGCGTTCAGGGCCTGGGCGCGGCGCCACGGCGTGGTCTTCATCTACCGCGGCCGCCGCGTGCTCGTCGCGCGCGCGGATCTCGATCGCGAGCTGCTCGGCGATCCGAAGCCCCGACGTCGGCAGCGTGCCACGAACCGGGCGTCGGGGCTATCCGAGAGAGCCTCCGCAAGCCGTGGCGAAACGATGAGCGTAAGCGCTGTCCAGGGAGGCCGACCGTGAGCCGCCGCGCGGAGCCGCGATCGTGCCAGCAGTGCGTGCGCCTCTTCCGACCAACGGTCGGCCAGGTCGCGCGTGGAGTCGGGCGGTTCTGCTCGGTATCCTGCGCTGCGCGACATACAGCTACCGTCGGGCAGCACAACAAGGGACCGAACTGCTATCTGTTCCGACACGGTCTCTCACGGACCACAGCCAAGCAGACCGAGTACGCGCGCGCGCACCGAGCCCGGTACCCGCTGGCCCAACGCGCCCGCGAGCTGGTTCAGAACGCCCTGCGGCGCGGTGAGCTGACGAGACAGCCCTGTGCTTCCTGCGGCGCGGTTGATGGCGTCCATGCTCACCACGAGGACTACGCGCGGCCGCTGGACGTGATCTGGCTCTGTGGCCGTTGCCATCGGCGGCGGCACCGAGAGCGTGGGCTAGTCGCGAGTGCCAATCCGCGGTACGCGTCGATCGGGGTGGCGCCGAAGTGCCGGCGCATGAAGCTGTCAGCGACGACAGTTGCCATCCTCAAGCGTCGCCTCTTGAACGGCGAATCGCCGAAGGCGCTGGGTCGCGAGTGCGGCGTGACCGGCTCACACCTCTCGAATATCAAGGCCGGGCGGCATTGGGCAGCGGTGGAGGCGGCATCATGAGCACCGTCGGTCGCAAGGCGTGCCGGAGCGGGAAGCGATGCGAGATTCGCTCGCTCGGCGACGCGATCTATCACGCCGTACACCACAGTGACGTTCCCACGCCCACACTGGCCGAACGCCTCGGCGTTCGCCTGGGTTATCTCTGTGATGCCGCGAATCCGGATCGGGACACCGCACAGTTTCAGGCCCGCTTGATCGTCCCGATCACGCTGCTGACCGGCGACTTCACGATGCTCGACTACCTCGAGCGCGAGGTCGGGCGTGTCGCGTTCGCAGTACCGCAGTCGCCGGCGGGGGAGCACGCCGACCTGTTCACGGCCCTTGCCGAGGCGATGCGGGAGCTGGGCGAGGACGCCGAGAGCCTGCGGATCGCGGTCGACGACGGCACCATCACGTCGGAGGAGGCCGAGGCGTTCGAACGTGAGGCGGACGAGACGATTGCGGCGATCGCCCGGATGAAGGCGATCGTCGCGGGCAAGGTACGCCGGCTGACCGTTCGGAAGCCGGCGTGAGGAGCCTGGCGATGACGAACGATGGCACCCGGCTGCGCCTGCGGTTCGAGAACGACGCCGACCGTCAGTTGCACGAGGCCATCACGCTCATGCGCCAGGCGGCCCTTGAGCGCGCGCGCACACATCGCGCGCGCGTCCGGCGGGTCGTCATCGCCATCGCCGTCGGCCTCGTGTTGCTGGTCCTGGGAGTGTGGAGTCTCACATGAGCGAACCGATCCTGGCTGTTGGAAGCCCGCAGTACTCGTTCTGCGTGGTCTGCGTCGAACCGGGCCGCGTCGCACCGCTGAAGGTCAAGGGCTCGCCGCACGCGCCGCTCGTCTGCAGCTCGTGCCTACGCAGCATCGCCACGACGATCGAACTGGACGGCACGCCGCCTGCGGCGGCCCGGGTGAGTGAGAACGGAGACGCCTAAGAAACGCGAGCGCCCGGGCTGTTGCGAGCAGCACCGGGCGCGGACAAAGGAGAACCCGAATGTCGATGCACAGTCTATCGCCACCCTCGGCCGCCGTC
>JBBITY010000251.1:0-5488 GCA_037440565.1 Desulfurellales bacterium | reverse complement strand
AGGTACGCCTGACTGCTGTCCTTGTCGCGCAATCGCACCCACCCGCCCGGCCGCAGTCGCACGCGCGGCACCGGCGCGGGCGGGCCCGGCGATCCGTGGCGGAAGTGCCGCGCCACGGCCGCCCGCGCGCGCGCCGCCGATACGCCGCCGACGATGGCCACCACGGTGTTCGGATGGCGAAAGTACCGGGACAAGAATGCGGCGACGTCGGCAGCCTCGACATTGCGCACGGTGGACAAGCTGCCCGCCACGGGGTGCGCCAGCGCGCCGCCGAACAGGCGAGCCCAGGCCCGGCGGTATAAGCGATCGGCGGGATCGTCGAGGCGACCGCGAATCTCCTCCATGACCACGCGCTGCTCTTTGCGCAGGCGCTTCGGGTCGACCTCGGTGTGGTAGTACTGCTCGGCGAGCAACCCCAGCGCGTCGTCGAGGTCTTCGTTGAACACCTCGAAGGTCAGCGAGATGTCCTCGTAGCCGGTGTCGGCGTTGTGTTCGCCGCCCAGCTCGGCGGCGCGGCGGTTCAACGCGATCTGATCGAGCGAGGTTGTGCCCTGAAAGAGCATGTGCTCCGTCAGATGGGCGAGCCCGGGCCGTGGGCCGTCGAAGCGCGCCCCGGCGCGCACCGCCAGGGCGATGGCGGTGAGCTTCCCGGGATGCGCCTGGTGGACGACGTGGAGCCCGCGGTATCGGAAGCGAGTGATCTGAGACATTAGCCCAACCCAAGGGCTGCAGACGACACAGCGAAGAGATTCGAACAGCCCTCAAGGGGCACCATCCGACCACCCCGGGCAGCGGCCCGGGGAATCGGCAACCCGAGACCGGGTTCGAGCCTTGACAAGGCGAAACCCGATCCGATCCAAGTGGCCGCCTGTTGCCCTTTCAGAACTGCGAATCTGTCGCGTGCGCGAAATTCCCATGGCGCCGCCTTGGGCGTTCGAGTTGCCGCTCCTTGCGGGCGCATCCGCATGGCCGCGCCCGGTCGCAACGTGTCGAACATCACCGGCTTATCGCGATAGAAGGGCCAGCGTGCAGTTCTTGCCAGGGCGATCGAGCTGGTCGGGGGCGGGCGCCAGCGCGCGATGCCGGCATCTCCGATTGCGAGTGATTCATCCGGGCTGAAGACAACGCGGCCGGCAGGCAATTCTCAACCCTCAAGGAAGTCGCGGGAGCGGCGCCAGTCGCTCTCGCTGACCGCGCCGGCGGTACGGAGGTGATCGAGCAGCACGCGCACCTTGAGCACGCTGTGCAGGCGCAGGCCGGCATCGGCGAGCACGGCGGCGCCGCGGTCTTCGCGATCGACCACCACCAACACGTCCTCCACCGTCAGCCCCGCCGCGCGGAGCGGCGCGATGGCCTCCAGCTTCGCGCTGCCGCTGGTGATCACGTCGTCGACCACCAGCGCGCGCTCGCCGGGATGAAACTCACCCTCGATGAGCTGCCTGGTGCCATGACCTTTCGCTTCCTTGCGGGTGTAAATGAGCGGCCAACTGCTGATGAGCGACATCGCCACGCCGATCGGCAACCCGGCGTATGGGATCGCCGCGATGCGATCGCAGCGCAGCCCGCGCGCGCGCCGCGCTAGCGCCCGGCCAACGCGCGCCAGCGCGCTGGGGTGGGCAATGAGGATTCGCAGATCGAGGTAGAACGGCGAGACGCGCCCGTCTCTGAGGGTGAACTCGCCGAAGCGCACCGCGCCGATTCGGTACAGTAGCTCACTCAGGTTGCGCTCGATGCTCATTGCGGAGAGGCCGGCTGCTCAGTTCCATGGCGTATCGGGCAGCCGGGCGCAAGCCAGGCCGCGCCGGCCGCGCTCCCGACGCGTGGTTGACACCCCTCGCCCCAACTTCCTCCTTCGAAAATTCCTCGGAGCCCTCACCCTCCTCCCGCAGGTAATGCGGGAGAGGCGTCTGTGAACGAGCATTTCATGGTCTTCGGGCGAGCGCAGCTCACGATCGCTCCCCACGACGGGGTCTTTGGGGGAGAGCGCGCCCGGAGGTCGCGCTCCACCTGCGGGGCGCCGCCCCTACTTGATCAGCCGGTGAATAGCCTTGAACTCCGGTGCTTCGGCGGTCCGCACCCATTCGAGGCAGACCATCTCGACCGTGGCCGGCACGGCACCCGAAGCGACGATCTTTTCCCATGCAATGCGGTAGTCGAGCTCGAACCGGGCGGACAGGGCGTCGTACGGCACGTGCACCTGGTAGCCGTGTTCCAGGAGGTCGTGCACCGTCTGATTAATGCAGGCGTGCGCCTCGATCCCGCACACCACCACCTGCCGGCGGTTGAGGCTTTTCAGTCGCTCGGCGAACGCGGGTTGGCGAAAGCAGCTCATCGACATCTTCTCAAAGACCGGCTGCCCCGCCGGAAAGCCCTCGGCGATTTCTGCCTGGGTATGGCCCAGGCCCTTCGGATACTGTTCCGTCACCAGGATCGGCACGCCGACGATCTTGGCCGCCTCTAGCAGGCGGCGGACCGAACGTACCGTGCGCTCGTGCTCAAAGATCTGATTGCGGTACCCCTCCTGCACATCAACGATCACGAGCAGACTGTCGTTCCGATCGAGTAGGCGCGAGTTGCCCATGCTTCCCTTCCCCTCTCAGCGCGGGCTTCGCCTGCAGCCCGAAATCGAAAGTCCAAAGTCCAAAGTCGCTGGCAAGAATCTTCGCGTGCGGCGATCACCTTCGGAAATAGCGGCTCAGACACGCCGGGGCCACTTACGCCTTCAAGCTAGCGATACACCACCCGCCCGCGCCGCGGATCGCCGTGCGGCAGTGCGCGCGGCAGGATCGGCTGCAGGGCGGGGCCGAGTCCGATCCGATTGATCCGCTGGAAGGCGAAGGGCCCCTCGCGGTCGAGTTGAAATTGGTCCTGTAACAGCATCCGCAGCGTCAGATGGCGCGAGCGGCCGCGGTCGAAGGACGTCGTGACGAACGGGTGGTACGACGGGTAGAAGAAGGGCTCTTGCACCCGCGCGCTGGCCACCGCCAGGGGGCCATGGATCGCGACCCGGTCCATCACTTCTCCCGCTTCTCCGGCGCCCCCGCCGGCCAGCGCCAGGCCGTCGCGCAAGCCAGCAGCGTAAGCATCGCGCAGACTCGAGTAATCGTAGATTACCTCAGCCTGGCGGCGGGGCTCCACCGGCGGCGCTGCCGCAGGCGGCTCAGCCTCGGGGGCAAGCTTGCGCGATTCGGCCACCAGCACTCGTGTTGCCGGCTGCTGCTCGGCCGGCACCGTATCCATGCGGTTGGTGAAGTGCCGGGCCCCTGTCGCATCGCGCCACTCGTAGATCTGCGCATGCCCCGCCGTTCCGGCCACGAGCAGGCCTAGCGCCATACTGCGGCACAGCCACTTCATGTTCGCATTCTACGCAGCATGCCCGTGCGCGGCAACTAATCGCAACCTGGTGTCGGGGGCCGGGTGTCGGGTGTCAGGTTTCTCTTACCTTTCCCTCCTCCCGATCTCGCCGCCGCTCTTCACCTCCATGCGGGGAGATGGCAAGGTGGCCGCGCGGCACGAATTGCGACCACTAGCCGCCAGACAACGGAGGTGCCAATGCCCTGGATTTTTCTCTTGCTCAGCCTTGTCGGTGCGTGCCTCACATACAACGTCTATCGGCCGATGTATGCGCCTTCGCGCCGGGCCGCCCTGAGCTTCTTCGCCGGCTGGCTCACCATCGAGCTGGCCCTGCATCAGATCGCCCTACAAGTCCTCGTGACGGTTTTCTTCCTCTGGGCCGGTGCGTTGCGCGGCTGGCCGGGGGTTTTGGGGCTGCTCATCACCCTCTGCTCGTGGGCCGCGCTCGGTCACCGGTACTGGCGCAGTCGCGACTCGGAGGTCGCGGTCGAGCGCGCCTTGCAAGAAGGTCTGGGCACGGACTACCGGGAAAAAATCCTGCCCCAGCTCGCGACCAAGCTCGCCTCCTCGGTGGACTGGAAGCAGATTCTGCTGCCGTTTCCGATCCGCCATCCGGACGTGGAGCGGATCCGCAACATCCCCTACGCGCGGGTGGCGGGCCTCAATCTCAAGCTGGACGTCTATCGCCACCGCTCGCATCCGACGGATTGCCCGACGCTGCTGCAGATTCACGGCGGCGCCTGGGTGATCGGCAGCAAGAACGAGCAGGCCCTGCCGCTCATGTATCACCTCGCCGCACGGGGCTGGGTGTGCGTGAGCGCGGATTACCGGCTGAGCCCGCATGCGACCTTTCCCGATCATCTGGTCGATCTCAAACGCGCCGTGCAGTGGATTCGCGAGCACGGCCGCGAGTACGGCGCCAATCCGGACTTCCTTGTCGTCACCGGCGGATCGGCGGGCGGGCACCTGGCCGCCCTGGTGGCGCTCACCGGCAACGACCCTGCCTATCAGCCGGGCTTCGAGCACGTCGACACCCGCGTCCAGGGGTGTGTCGCCTTCTACGGCGTCTACGATTTCACCGATCGCCACGGGCTCTGGCATCACCAGGGGCTGCGCGAGCTGCTGGAGCGCCAGGTGATGAAGGGGTCACTGGACGAAATTCCCGAACGCTACGAGGCGGCCTCGCCGATCAGCCAGATCAGCCCCGACGACCCGCCCTTCTTCGTCATTCACGGCGAGCTGGACACCCTGGTGCCGGTCGCGGAGGCGCGGCGGTTCTGCGAAGCGTTTCGCCGTACGGCGCGTGCCCCAATCGTCTACGCCGAGATCCCCGGTGCTCAGCACGCCTTCGAGCTGTTCCCGTCGCTGCGCAGCCTGCACGTCGTCCACGGCGTCGAGCGCTTCCTGGCGTACCTGTACAGCCAATACCTCGCGGCGCGGGCGGGCACCGAGCAACCAAGCACCGGGCACGCGGCCGTGGCGGCGCATTAATTAAGAGCCCGCTGGAAAACGCGAAGCGGCGCCACGAGGGACGCCGAACAACACGCCCTCCTCTCCCACCATGCCCGAACCCTTTCCGCCGGCAATGCGGGAGAGGGACGGACCCGCACGCTACGGCAACGGGAATCTGCAAGGGAGCCCGATGAGCGGTCGCCGACGGATTTCTCGAGCGATGCCCGCCGGGCCAGGTCGAGAACCCAGTGCTCTCAGCAGCCGGACAGCATCCAAAAAAACCAAATGGCCCAGGCGCTGGCCGTCACCAGCAGGACACCGCCGGCGTTCAACGGACGGCGGGGGCGCGAGACACAATCATCCGGTGTGCTGCGCAGCCGCCAACGCGCCGCCTTGACCTCCGGCTCAATGCTGACAATGCGCCAATGTGCAAATCCGGCGCGTTTCACCTCGTCGTCCAACGCCTGCCGAACAGCGACCGTGTCCTCGCCGTCCAGGTTCGTAAACTGTACGGTGGCTCGAAACTTCGGCATGCATTCCTCTTGCCCCTGCGTTGGCCCGGGGCCCCAGCCACAAACGCCCACCACGTCGCCACCGTGGCGCTGGACAGAGCGGGCAAGCCTGGCGATACGCAGATTCCTACGCTACGATAGAGCGTCGCGATGAGTCAAGGCGATAGCTC
>JBBITY010000250.1:0-5526 GCA_037440565.1 Desulfurellales bacterium | reverse complement strand
CCCGTGGGCCGCCCTCCATATTGGCGTGTCATGAGGCGCGCCGTGAACAGCCGGACGCGCCCCGCCGTCGCTGTGGGTGTCGCGCTGTGTGCTGCTTTCCTCGCCGGCTGCACGCCCGGATCGGGGTCGAAGGGGTTCCTGCCCAACGTCGTGCTCATCACCATCGACACGCTCCGGGCGGACCGCTGCTCCCTGTACGGGTACCAGCGCACGACCACGCCCTTCCTCGACGAACTCAGCCGCCGTTCGACGGTGTTCGAGAACGCCTACGCGACATCGTCCTGGACCGCACCTTCGATGGCCTCACTCTTCACCTCCCTGCCCCCGCGCTCGCACGGCGTGGTCAACGGCTTTACGTGGGACGGCAAGGTGGTCAATCAGGACTACTTGAGCGACGATGTGGAGACCCTCGCCGAGGTGCTCCGCCGGCACGGGTACAAAACGTTCGGCGTATCCACCAACCCGCACCTCAGCGCGGAGACCGGATTCGCCCAGGGCTTCGACCATTTGACGGAGCTGTGGTGGGAGCCGGCAGGCGCCGTCAACGTAAAGACACTCCTCCTCCGCGACCGGCTCGCGCAGGCGGACCGCTATTTTCTATGGGTTCACTACATCGATCCACACCACCCGTACGAGGCACGCGAGCCCTGGTTCAGTACGTATCAGCGCCAGCACGCGGAGAAAGAGCCGGAAGACCCCGAGATGGCGAAGCTCTATCGGTCACTCGTCGAACGAGGTGACCGGTACGATAGTGAAATCAACCATGCAGACGAGCACATCCGGGAGCTGTTCACCGAGCTTCGCCTCGAGTCGGACGCCCTCGTGATCGTCACCGCGGACCATGGGGAGGGGTTCCTCGACCACGGGACGGTTGGCCACGGGAAGTCACTGTACGAGGAGGAGATCCGTGTACCCCTCCTAGTACGGTTGCCGAACCAGGTGGAACCGCGGCGCGCGGCTTCTCCCGTGAGCCTCACGGACCTCTACCCGACCATCCTCGACGTGCTGCACATTGAGAGGCCGCTGGGTCTCGGCGGCGCCAGCCTGGTGCTCGCGGTTCGCGGCGAAGGGGAGTTGGAACGCGCGATCGCTACCGAGCTGCATCGCGGCAATCTGCGGGATGGCACGCTCAGGTGGCGGCAATGGAAGCTCTACCGCAGGGACCAGCCGACTCCATTCGTCAATCTCTTCGACCTGCAGCGTGATCCGCGCGAACGACGCGACCTCTCGTCCGAAGAGCCGGAGCTGCGGAGCGATATGGAGCGCCGTTACGCCGCTTGGGAGCAGGGAACGCCAGGCGTCACGGGGGCGCGAAAGGTCGCGCCCTTCGGCCAGAACGAGGCCGAACGCGAGCGGCTGCGGGCACTGGGCTACCTGTGACCTGCGACGCCAACCGGTTGAACAGAGCAGCTTTACGTCTCTGGCAGTGCGCGCACAGGTGGGAACCCCTCACGCACCAACAAGCAGGCGCAGATATCGGGCCGCGCTGCCGACGTCAGTCACGACGAAAACCGCCGACAGCGCAAAGTACGTGACCGTCACTGCCGTGCTGAAGCCGTAAGCGACGCGGCTTCGCCGCCACCAGCGCACGGCACCTGGAGGCAAGGTACGGCCGATGTCGCGGGCGATCAGGCCCACCCAGATGAGCCCGAGCGCCTGCAACAGTCCCCAGACGACGAAGTTCCAGCTCAGGCCGTGCCACAGACCGCAGAAGGTCATGGCAACGATCTGCCCCGCCGCAATGGCCAGTCCGTCGCGCCAGCCCCGCCGCATCAGCCGACGGCTCACCGGAATGAACAGGTAGAGGCGGAGGAAGCGCGTCAGGGTCATGTGCCAGCGCTGCCAGAGCTGCACGAGATTGCGGCGGAAAAATGGATAGTCGAAATTCTCTTCGATCTCGTACCCGTAGAGGGCCGCGAGGCCGATCGCGATGTCGCTGTACCCGGAGAAGTCCAAGTAAAACCGCAGCGCGAATGCATAGAGGGCGAGCAGAAGGGTTCCCTGAGCGTGCTGTGCGGGGGCGGAAAACACCGAGTTCGCCCATTCGCCCAGATAATGCGCGGCAATCAGCGCTTTGACGAGTCCGAAGACGATGCGCTCGAAGCCCCTCAACGCCATGCCCGGGTCGAACGTCGGTGATTGGCGGCGAAAATGGTCCAGCTCCTCCATCGGACCGCTCGGGTAGGTCGGCAAGAAAACCAGCCAGCCGAGCATATCGAGAAAGCGGACCTCCCGGATCGTGCCGCGCGCGGTCTCGACGAGCACCGCAGCGGCCTTGAGGACCAGATACGACACGCCGAGAAAGACCAGGCCGGTCTGCGACGGCAGCGCGCTCGCGCCCGCGCCGCCGAGCTTGTTGAACACGAACAACGCCGCCAGGAGGCACAGGGCGAGCGCGCACATCCCCTGCCCGCGGCATTCCTCGCTCGCTTGGATCGCCCGCGTCACGGCGAAGAGCCCCGCCGTCACGCCCACGAGCAGCGCCAGCAATCGAGCGTCGTAGAGCGTCAGCGCGGCCAGGCTCGCCGCGGCAAGCCCCTCGCGCCGCCAGCGCCGCGGCACCACCAGCCAGTAGGCTGGTGCGAACGCGATCGCGGCAAAGAGGCCGAGCAGCATTGGTTCCAGGTATCGGGTGTCAGGTGCGAGGTGTCAGGTGTCGGGTGTCGGGCGCCAGGCTTGAGGTTTCCTACCCCTGAAACCTGACACCTGACACCTGGTCCCTGACACCTGTTCGCTCATCGGACCCGCCCCGCGATGTAGGCTTGAATGCGGCGAATGGTATCGAAGTTGTCGGCGTTGACGTCGCGGTCAGGAATCATGACCCCCGTAGCCGCCTCGATCACTCCCGCCAACCGGACCAGGCCGGCGGAATCGACCAGTCCGCTGCTGACCAGGGGTGTGTCGGCGCCAATTTGCTTCGGCTCCAGCCGCAGCTCGTCTTCGAGAAACGCGCGGATCGTGCTCGCCAGGAGGTCCTGATCAATCGCCATCGGAGGGGATGCCGCCAAGAGAATCACGAAAGCGCGAAGCTTCAAGGGCACGAACAGAAAGGACCTCCGATGCGTCCTTTCCTTTTCGTGCTTTCTCCATGTCGTGGTCTCATGATTCCATTTCCCGGCATCAGCCGGCGAACCGGTCGGCGTAACGCCGCTGCGTCGCTCGCCGTGCGAGCTTGCCGCTCGTCGTCTTCTCCACGCCGCCCGGTGGCACGAGAATCACCCAGCGCAGCCCCAGGCCTGTGTGGCGCGTCACTTCCCTGCGAATCGCGTCGCGCAGCACGGCCAGCGCACCCGGGTCGACTTCCTTCGTTTCCACCACCGCCGCTAGGTCCTCTGTACCGCGCTCCTCGCTCAGTACGCCGAAGACCACTGCGCATCCTTCGCGCACCCCGGGCACGCGGTTGATCGCCGCCTCCACGTCGTGGGGCGCGTACTTCTCCCCGCCGATCACTAGCAGGTCCTTGTCTCGCGCGATGAAATACAGGTCGCCGTCGACGACGTACCCGCGATCGCCGGTGTTGAGCCACCCATCGACTAGCACCTGCGCGGTGAGCTCTGGATTGCGATGATAGGCTGAAAAGAGTGAGTTGCTCCTCAGCCAAACCGCGCCGACCCGCCGATCGGGAAGCGGCCTCCCAGCGTCATCGCGGATTTCCAATTCGCAGTGTGGGAGACACCGTCCGATGGCGACCGACGCGATGCCATCGCCCTCTGACGGACGCGCGATCTCGTCGGTCGCGAGCGCTTGCCGGTCGATGGATTCGACCAGCGGCCGCTCCGCGACGGGATGCGCCGTCGCAATGGTCACGTTCTCCGCCAGTCCCCAGGCGGGGGTCATCGCCTCCGGCATGAACCCGTACGATGCAAAGCGCCCCGTGAACGCATCGATGGTGGACGCCAAGACCGGCTCAGCCGCATTGATCGCGATGCGCCAACTCGACAGATCCAAGCCGGCCAGCAGGTCGTCAGCAACTCGCTTGGCGCAGATCGCATATGCGAAGTTCGGGGCCCAGGAGAGCGCCCCCCGGTAATGATGGATAGCCCACAGCCACAATGCCGGATCGCGCATGAAGTCCATCGTCGGAATGAGCACGGTCGGGCAGCCGGAGAGCAGGGGCAACAGAAAAGCGTCGATCAACCCCATGTCGTGATACAGTGGAATCCAGTTGACGCTGACGTCGTCCGGGACGAGCCCGAGCCCGTCGCGCACGGCACGGATGTTGTTCAGCATCGCGCGGTGGCTTAGCAGTATCCCCTTCGGCGTCCCAGTCGATCCCGAAGAATACTGAACGGTCGCAATGGCGTCGGGATCAGCCACGTGAAGGGGAGGCTGTGCCGCCGGGACCGTCACGTCCGCCGCCGTCAGCAAGCAGGCGCCGCTGAGCAACCCCGCATCCTCGCCGCGGAACAGCTCCGCCACCTCGTCGTCGCAGTACAGCGCGCGTGCTCGCGCATCTTGCAGGATAGCGCCGATCCGCGCCGCGTACACGCGCCGGTCTGCAATCCGGTTCGACGGCGCAGCGATCAAGCCGGGAATACCCCCGGCAAGCATCACGCCGAAATACGCGGCGACGAGTTCTGCGCCGGTCGGCAGCGCCAGCAGGACGAAGCCGCCCGGACGCAGGCCGCGCGCAACCAAGCTGGCCTGCACGCGCCGCGCATCGCCCCAGAGCGTCCGGAGGGAAAGCCGCCGTTCGCGCCAGTGGCGGTCGACGATTGTCAGGCACTCGTAGTCGGGGAAGCGCTCGGCCAGGGTCGCCAGGGCGCCGGCCAACGTCTCGGCGTCGTCCAACACACTGCGCGGCACCGGACTACGCCGGGGCGGCTCTTTCTCCCGCAAGTCCACGCGTCTACCTAACCCGGCAGCCAGCGAGCAATCAACTCGAAACGCGAACTGGCGTAGGTGACCCGACACCCAACATCCGCAGCGATTGACTGGCGCGGATGGGCCACTGTCGCATCCGGCAGGCGCTTCACTGCCTCATGCGAGCTGGGCCGCGTACCGCGCCCGGGTCGCCGCCCGGGCCAGCTTGCCGCTGGTCGTCTTCTGCACCCCGCCCGGCGGGACGAGGACGACATAACGAAGTACGAGCCCAGTGTGTCGGGCCACCTCTCGACGGATCGCCGCGCGCAGACGGACCAACTCCTGTTCGTTGCTCGCCCGGGTCTCCACGACGGCCGCGACATCCTCGGTTCCCCGCTCCTCGTTGAGGATGCCGAAGACGACGGCACACCCATGGCGCACGCCAGGCACACCGTTGATGACATTCTCGACTTCGTGCGGTGCGTACTTGGCGCCGCGCACGACCAGCAGGTCCTTCTCCCGCGAGACAAAGAAGAGCTGGCTGTAGGCGCTGTACCCGCGATCGCCGGTGTTGAGCCACCCGCCGACCAGCACCTCCGCCGTCAGCCCCGGATCCCGGTAGTAACCCGAGAACAGCGAGTCGCTCCGTACCCAGATCGTCCCGACATGGCGCTCGGGGAGCGCGTTGCCGGCCGCATCGCGAATCTGCACCTCGCAGCGCGG
>JBBITY010000249.1:0-5536 GCA_037440565.1 Desulfurellales bacterium | reverse complement strand
CGTCAAATGCCGGCTGGTACGCCGCCACGATCTCCGCGATCACATCTACCTCGTCCGGAATCACCACCACCCGTCGCAGTGACACGCCCAGCGCGCGCAACTCCCGCGCCAAGAACGACGAGTTCGTGTCGACGGTCTTTCCGGAGAGGATCTCGTTGCCGATGACGACGAGCGCCGCGGTCGTGTGGCGCGCCATGAACCGGGCTCAAATGGAGATCGCGTCCTTGCGGAAGTCGCTCCGGCCGATCTTGATGTTGACCAGCGCCGGCTTGCCGGCAGCGAGCGCGCGGTCGAGTGCCGGCCGAATGTCTTGCGGGCGCTCCACGTACTCGCCGTGCCCGCCGAGCGCTTCCACCACCCGGTCGTAGCGCGTGTAAGCGAGGCGCGTGGCGATCGCGCGCTCCTCGCCGTACAGCGCTTCCTGCCCGCGGCGGATCTGCATCCATGCCGCGTCGTTGCCGACCACACCGACAATGTTGATCTTCTGGCGGACGCAGGCTTCGAACTCCATCCCATGCAGGCCGAACGAACCGTCGCCGTACACGATGATCACGGGGCTCTGCGGCTTGGCCAGCTTCGCCGCCATCGCATAGCCGGGACCCACCCCCAACGTGCCGAGCGGCCCGGCATCGAGCCAGTGCCCCTGTTGATAGACGCGCACCACGGAGGCCGCCGTGGCGACGAAGTCGCCGCCGTCGCCGATGAAAATCGCGTCCTCGCCGACCGCGTCCGCGATCTCCCGGCAGGCGCGCAGCGGATTGATCGGCACCTCGTCGGACTCCATCTGCGGCCGCATGCGTTCCCAGCTTTCCCGCTCGCGCGCTCGCATGCTGTCCAGCCACGGCTTGATCATCGCCGCATCGTAGCCGTCGGCGCGCGCCAGCTCGGTCAGTTGCTCCATGACCAGACCGGTGTCGCCGACGATGCCCACGTCGACACCGCGGTTGTGCCCGATCTCCCTCGGATCGAGATCCACCTGAATGAGTTTGGCGGCGGGGTTGATGTGGCTGTCGCGCCCATAGCCGAGGCGGAAGTCGAGCGGCGTCCCGAAGATCAGCACCACATCGGCCTGGCGCAGCGCCGTCTTCCGGGTGTGGGAAAAGAAGTGCGGGTCGTCGGGTGGCAGCGAGCCGCGGCCCAAGCCGTTCACGTAAATTGGCATGCCGAACGTGGAGACGAACCGCGGGTACGCCTCCCGGCGCACGGACCACCGCAACTGGCTCCCCACGAGCGCGACCGGCCGTTCCGCCTGCTTGATCAGAGCCAGCGCCCGCTCGATGTAGCGCGGATCGCCCGCCGCGCCCGCCTCCGTGCGGTACTTGGTCGGGAACGAGATCTTCTCCTCGTCGTAACTGTCGAACAGTTGGTCGATCGGCATCTCGAGGAACACCGGACCCGGCAGCCCGGTGGTCGCGGTGCGGAACGCCATGCTGACGTACTCGGGCAGGCGCCGTCCCTCGGGGACGGCGCACGCCCACTTCGTGATCGGCCGCATCAGCTCCACGTGGTTCATGTCCTGCAGCGATCCCATGTCGGCGAAGGGCCGCGGTCCCTGGCCGCCGAAGAGCAGCATGGGAACGTTGGCCCGATGCGCGTTCGCCGCACCCGTGACGGCATCGGTGAGCCCAGGACCCGCCGTAACCACGGCTACGCCCGGCCGGCCGGTCACGCGCGCCCAACCGTCGGCCGCGTGCGCCGCCGTCTGCTCATGGCGCACGTCGATCACGCCGATCCCCTCGTCAATGCAGCCATCGTAGATCGGCATGACGTGACCGCCGCAGAGCGTGAAGATGAAGGGCACGCCCTCGTCCTTCAGCGCCCGCGCAACCAGTCGTCCCCCATGCACCATCCCCATCGGCTCTCTCCACTTATGCTCCAAGACCGCGGCGGCGGAAACGCAGGCACTATACAATTCGGCCTTTTCACCCGCAAGAATGCCCCCGCCCACCGCCGCACGTTCGCGTTCTTGCACGACCCGACGCTCCAACTGCGCCCGGCTTGACTCGCTGTGCCCGATGGCCTAGCCCGCGACGTGCGAGGAGGCGCAAATGGCTTGGAGCGATTGGCAGAGAGTCGAAGGCGACGGGCTCGATTTCAACGAACTGATCTACGAGAAGAAATTCCACGCCGAGCTGGAAGGCGGGGTCGCACGCGTGTCGGTCAACAAGCCGGACAAGTACAACGTCCTGACCCTCGATACCGTGGAGGAGATGTTTCGCGCCTTCTATGACGCGAACCACGACCCTGCGATCGGCGTGATCGTCGTGGCCGGCGTCGGCAAGCACTTCGGCACCGGAGGCGATGTCGAGTGGGAGAAGTGGGGACTGCGGAAAGCTTTCTACCATCGGTATCCCCACAACCGGTTGATCCGCCTGTCGCGCAAGCCGGTACTGGCAGCCGTCCAGGGTTACTGCCTCGGCGGCCACAACCACCTGGCCTACTGCTGCGACTTCACCATCGCCGCCGACAACGCCATCTTCGGCCAGGCCGGCCCCCGCGTCTCGAGTCCGGCCGATGGCTTCTTCGTCCCGTATCTCGTCAAGGTCATCGGCGCAAAGCGCGCCCGGGAAATGTGGATGCTCTGCCGGCGCTACACGGCCATGGAGGCGTACCAGATGGGATTGGTCAACAAAGTCGTCCCGGCGGAACAGCTCGGCACCGAGGTCGACACGTGGTGCGAGGAGCTGCTGCGCGCCAGTCCCGGCTGCCTGGAGATCCTCAAGGCCGCCTTCGATCAAGAGATGGACGGCTATGCGGAGCTGGGCGTCATCTCCAGCCAGTTTTATCCCGACTGGTTCGACATGCCGGAAGGCAAAGAAGGGCCCGCCGCCTTCCTGGAAAAGCGCCGGCCGCGGTTCTGGAACCTACGCAAGCGGGAAAGCGAGATGCGCCGAGCGCTGATGAAGACATACGAAGAGAAGGAAGGGAAGTAGGAATCGAAACCAAACGCCCGTTTGTCCGTTTGCAGCCCACGAGGTTTGGTGTTACGAGGGCGCTGTTCTTGCCCGCCCGCGATGATCGTGCCCACAAAGGATGAGCGGCTTTTCCATTCCACTTGCCGAAGGGATGTGCGGTGGACAAGCGCATGACCCTCGACCAGGTCGTCGCCGAGCTGCGCGACGGCATGACAATCGGCATCGGCGGCTGGGGCTCACGGCGCAAACCCATGGCCCTGGTGCGGGCGATTCTGCGCTCGCCGCTCAAAGACCTCACCATCGTATCGTACGGCGGCCCCGACGTCGGGCTCCTTTGCGCCGCCGGCAAGGTGAAGAAGGTTGTGTATGGGTTCGTCTCCCTCGATTCCATCCCGCTCGAACCGCACTTCCGGGCCGCCCGGCAGGCGGGTGCGATCGAGGCGGCCGAGTTCGACGAGGGGATGTTCCAGTGGGGACTGTACGCCGCCGCTCTGCGCCTGCCCTTCCTTCCAACCCGTGCCGGCCTCGGCTCCGACGTGATGACGATCAACCCTCACCTCAAGCTCGTGAGATCACCCTACGAGGATGGCGAGGAACTCGTGGCCATGCCGGCGATCACGCTCGACGTGGCGCTCATCCACATGAATCGCGCCGACGTTCACGGCAACGGCCAGTTTCTCGGCCCGGACCTCTACTTCGATGATCTGTTTTGCATGGCCGCGCGGCGCCGCTTCATGACTTGCGAGAAGATCGTCGAGACCAAGGACTTGCTCCGCGCAGGATCGGTTCACACTTTGAAGATCAACCGCATGATGGTCGACGGGGTGATCGAAACCCCGGGCGGCGCCCATTTCACCGAGTGCCCCCCGGATTACGGCCGAGACGAGGCGTTTCAGAGTGAGTACGCCGCCGCCGCGAGCGACGCGGAAAGGTGGAAGGCGTTCAAGGGCACGTATCTCGACCTGCCGAGCGAAGAAGCGTACCAGGCGGCGGTGCGGCGAACTCGGCAGGAGAGATCATCCTGATTCGAGGCCCCCACCACCACGCAGACGAAGAATACGAAGAGAAGAACACAAGAATGGACTTCGAAAAGTTGCCGGCGACGGAGCGCCGCCTCTCGCGCCTTTTTTCCCCATGAGCTTCCCGTCCGTGGCGAGCTCTTCTTGGCCGGGGACCCGATGAGCGAGTTCACCAGAGCCGAGATCTGCGCTGTGGCCATTGCCGAGACGTTCCGCGGCGACGGGGAGATCCTCGTCAGCCCGATCGGCACGCTGCCGATGATCGGCGCCCGGCTGGCCAAGCTGACCTTCGCTCCAGACATCCTCCTGACCGACGGGATCGCGTACCTGCTGGCGAACGTTCAGCCGGTGGGCGGCGCGGAAGGCCCGGCGCCGGTCGTCGAAGGCTGGATGCCCTACCGGTTGGTTTTCGACGTCGTATGGTCCGGCCGGCGCCACGTCATGATGGGCGCGACACAGATCGACCGCTTCGGCAATCAAAACATCGCCTGCATCGGTCCGTTTCGGAAGCCGAAGGCGCAGTTGCTCGGCATGCGCGGCGCTCCGGGCAACACCATCAATCACCCGACCAGCTACTGGGTGCCCAATCACAACCCGCGCTCGTTCGTCGCCAAGGTCGACGTGGTCTCCGGGATCGGCTACGACCGCGCCGCCGCGTTGGGCCCCGCCGCCTCGCGCTTCCACCAGATCCGGCGCGTCGTCTCGAATCTGGGCGTGTTCGACTTCAACACCCCGGATCACTCGATGCGGTTGGTCTCCGTTCACCGGGGCGTGCGGGTTGGAGAAGTCATGAAGAACACCGGCTTCGAGCTGGCCGTGCCCGCGGACCTTCCGGAAACTCGTGTACCGACGAGGGAAGAACTACGACTTATTCGCGAAGTCATCGACCCCAAGGGGCTCAGAGAGAACGAAGTGACGGCTTGAGGAGACGCCGTGCGGTCGGTCCTGCACACCAAGCTTTGCGACATTCTCGACGTTCGCTGCCCCATCATTCAGACGGCGATGGGCTGGGTGGCAACGCCGGAACTCGTCGCGGCGGCGTGCAACGCGGGGGCGTTCGGCTTTCTCGCCGCCGCCACGCTGCGGCCGGAGGAAGTCGAGCCAGCGATCGCGCGCACGAAGGCGCTCACCGACAAGCCTTTCGGGCTCAACTTTCTCATGGAACAGCCCGGCGCGAACGAGATCGTCGACGCCATCATCCGCAACAAGCTGAAGGCGGCGAATTACGGGCGCGCCCCGAATCCGAAGTTCATCGAACGGCTGAAAGCGGGGGGCGTCCTCTGTATCCCTACGGTCGGCGCCGTGCGCCACGCGGTCAAGGCGGTTGAGCTCGGTGCCGACGTCATCATCGCCCAAGGTGGCGAGGGCGGCGGTCATACGGGATCCGTGCCCACCTCGATCCTCGTGCCGCAGGTCGTCGATGCCGTGAAGGTCCCCGTCGTGGCCGCCGGTGGGTTCCGCGACGGCCGCGGCTTGGTCGCGGCCATCGCATACGGGGCGACCGGCATTGCCATGGGCACGCGCTTCCTGCTGACCGCCGAAAGTCCGCTGCCAGCGGAAACCGCCAAGCGATACTTCGCAGCGACAGTCAACGACATCCTG
>JBBITY010000248.1:0-5559 GCA_037440565.1 Desulfurellales bacterium | reverse complement strand
GTTCTCCGGCGCACAGATCGTGCCGGACTTCATGCGGAACGGCGTGGCGGTCAGCCCGATGACACGCAGGTTGGGGTTGATCTTTCGGGCGTCATCCAGAAACGTCCGGTACATGCCGTCGCCGTCAGGCGGAATCATGTGCGCCTCGTCCACGATCACGAGATCGAAACGGTCGAGATCGCAGGCGCGTTTGTAGACGCTCTGGATGCCCGCCACGATGATCGGGTGTTCCGTGTCCCGGCTCTTCAGGCCTGCCGAGTAGACGCCGACTTGATGCCACATCTCCGGCGCGACCAGATGGAGCTTGTCCAGCGTCTGCTCCAGAAGCTCCTTCACGTGCGCCAGGATGAGCACGCGGCCGTTCCATCGGCCCACCGCATCGCGGCAGATCGTGGCAATCACTGGGGTCTTGCCGCCGCCGGTCGGGATCGCGACGACGGGATTGTCGTCGTGTTCCCGAAGGTGACGATAGACCGCCTCGACGGCTTCCTGTTGGTAGGGTCTCAACTGCATCATCGGCAATCTCTCTGCTTGCGCAGGCGTCTGCCTTCCCGCCTGCATTGCTTGCACTCTCGGCCAACGCCCAGTCGTCCGTATTTGCTCGCGTTGAACTCCGTCAATCCTCTGATCTGACCGCAGTACGAGCAGACCTGCGAGTCCTGGTCGGAATCCTGGCCGATGCCGATGAAGAGCTTGGGCGACTCCTTGGCGATCTCCCAATCCAGCCGCCGAATGCAAAACCATCGGTCGTCAACGGCCAACGCGTCTTTGATGGCGTCGCAGACGAGGTCGATGACATTGATCGCATCGCCCCGGTGATTCGGCTTCTGCACCAGAAGGTCGATCCACACCTTGTTGTGGGCCACGCGACGGCCGCGCAGGGCGTTGCGGATCAAGAGCACGATCTCGCTGCGTTTCGCGCGGCTTTCGCGCCGCAAAGCTACGTGCCCGGCGCGACGGAGCGCATAGATGTGGTTCTTGGAAGCCGCGTAACTGAACGGGATCGCCACGCGGACTTGCCAGAGAAGTTCGGGGCCGTCTAGGTCGTACCAGGCAATGGATTGCCTCGCCTCCTGATTGGTCAGCGTGCCCGCCTCTCGCGCCAGTTCCGTCCTTCGCTTCGCATGCGCCACGTTCCTGGCGCTCTGATCGGGAGAAGGCGGGTGGTTTTGCGCCCACAGTCGCTTGCGGAGCATGTCGCGCTTCTCGGAACAAGCATGGCAGTATTGTTGCGTGGGACTGCGCTGCTCCGTTTCGATTCCGCAATCGCCGCAGACAATAGGGTTCACTTTCGCGCCCAAGGAGGGGTTTGCGCGGCCGCCTGTTGCGGTTGCCCCGCCGACGCCTCCTTTTTGGCGTAGCCTTTGATCTCGTTCACGACGTCGCCCGTGTCCTCGCGCTTCTTGCACTTCACGGTGATGACGAGCGGCAGGTTGTGCAGCTCGCACGAGTCGTTCGGGGCCATCACCCCGAGGGCGCGACAGATCGCCGACAGTTCGCCTTGCGCGATCTTCACGGTGAGGGCATTGGGATTGTCGAGATTCAGACGGGCCCAGAGATTCCGGCCCTTGAACTCGCCATCGATGATCTGGAACGTCAGTTCCAGGAAGTTCCCATTGCCGGACTTGGTCGGCTTCATCTCCGAGTCGGTGATGATCGCCAGGTACTTCCCGGCGGGGACAGGCTCGAAGTCGGTCGTGGGTTCCACTGTCCTTGCGTCGAATCCTTGCAGATTAGCCATTGGTCTTTCCTCCGTTCTTGGTGGTCGCGGCGACGGGCGTCGCGGCGGCCAGATGTTTTGCGTAGATGTTCCAGTCGAGCGGCAACTCGTCCGGCAGATTCAGGCGGTTCTTGGCCACGTGCGCCGGCCGCTCGACCGTGCGGATGACCCGCTCGCCCGAGCCGATGCCCTGCGTCCGCGTCTGGCTGAAGCCCTCGTCGAGCTTCTTGGTGTAGACCTTGTAGGTGGCGAAGAGCACCTCGTCGCACCACTCCTGCACGACCTGCGAGGCGAGCTTGTGCAGGCGCGGCACGTAGCGGTCGTAACTCTCCGTCTCGGGGTTCTCGAACCGCTCGATCTTCGCGTGTGCGATGAGGACGACCATCATCCCGCGCTCGTTCCTGAGCGCGTTCAGCCCCTCCAGGAACTCGCGCCACTGGGTGAGCCCCAGGACGTATCCCTTGGCGTAGGGGATGTCCTCGATGCTCTCGACGCCGCGCTTCTTGCAGACGTCGGACCAGATGAGCCGCTCCAGCCAGTCGAGCGAATCGACCACCACCGTCCGGTAGGGGTGCTTTTCGGAGTAGAGCTCCGACAGGGCCTCGATGGCCCGGTCGAACGTCTCGACCAGCGGCAGCCGGTCGCAGTCGATCTCGCCCAGCCCGTCCTCGGTCTGGACGAAGATCGGTTTCGGGGTCATCGCCCCGAACGTGGACTTGCCGATGCCGTGCGTGCCGTAGAGCATCACCCGGCGCGGCGCGGGACGTTTCCCGCTCTGCACTTGCCCGAGCATTTTCATGGGGCAGTCCTCCTTTCTTTCACAGGTAATCGAAGGTTCGGATGTCCTCGTAGCCGGTCGGCCACGAGTCCGCCTTGCGGCACTTCGCCAGGCGCTCAAGCGCCTCCTCGTTATCCTTCTGCGCGATGGCGAGGACGTTCTGGCCGAGAATCCATACGCCGGTGCGGAACGGCTCGCGCTTCTCGACCGCGACGATGTAGACGGGAAGGGCCTCGTCCAGGAAGAGCGCCAGCACCGCCCGGTAGAACGCGAGCTGGTGGACGTAGCCGTAGCTCTTGGCGTCCATCTCGAGCCAGTCGAGGTTGTCGCAGGTCTTCAAGTCCACGAGGCCGCGCGAGGGATTGAGCCAGTCGGCGCGAACCTGGCAGGGATGTCCCCGGTAGGTCGCACGCGCCACGCCCTCCGCCACGCCGTCGGCGAGGAGTTCCTGCGCCTTGGCGTGTGCGGCGACGCTGGCGCGCATGTTCTCGACGAGCGCCGCCTGGTCATTCGTCAGCACCGCCCGGCCCTGCGCGGCGGCCCAGTCCTGGTACGCCTTGGTCCGCTCGCCGAAGACCTCGCCGGTCTTGGGGTTCACCGGCCCGCCCACGCAGTAGGTCTTCTCGAAGACCTCGCGGCCCTCGAGAATGAGCGTGTGCGCGGCGCGGCCCACCAGGTACGCCGGGCGGTCTTCCTCCGGCACGAGGCCCAGTTCCTTCTTGCGAAAAAGCAGCGGGTTGCGCCGGAAGTCGGCGAGCTGGTGGCTCGTCAGGTACTCCTTCGATTTCGCCTGGTACGTCTCGATGGGTTCGCGGACGAGAAAGCTCGTCTTCGGGCTATCCATGCCGTTCTTCCTTCGCTTGAAGACCATCTCCTTGATGCTCACGTGGTCACCTCCTGCGGGTGGGGCGCGCCGGGCACGTCCGCGACGCGCTTCACCTTGAATGCGTTCTCGCCGAACTCCCGGATGGCGAACCCCGTGAAGATGCGGCAGATATCCCGGCCTACCGGCGTGGTCGCGTCGATGACGCAGGCGCGCTTCTCGGCGTCCACGCAGTAGGAGGCGTCCATCCGCACCCGCGACTGGCCGTGCAGGCTTTCCGCCGCGAGCACCGCGAGAAGCAGCGCCTCCTCGACGTCCTGCATCCGAGCGGATGGCTCGAACGCGTATCGGTAGATTTCCTTGTTCATGGCGGTCGCTCCTTTCCCGTTTCCGTTCCGGGTCGGCAAGCACGGCACATGCGCCGGTGATGAATACTTACCCGCCGGAACGCCGAGATGACGGACGGCCTCACAGGTAATCCCGCAAGTCCGCGTCCTCGAAGATCTCGCGGAGCTTCTTCACGTGGTCGTTGAGGGTCGTCCGCGGGACGCCCATCTCGCGCGCCGCATCGGAGATGGTTCCGCGCTGCAAGAGCTCGCAGAGCCTGCGCAGGTTCTCCGGGAGCCGGGCGAGGGTCGCCGCCATGTCCTGGGCGAACTCCCAATCTTCCTGGGCGGACCTGCTGCGCCGCCCCGTCATGCGGTCGCGTTCTTCCAGGGCGATGGTCTCGCCCAGTTCGACCGTCGCGCCGTTTTCGGCTTCGAGGCGCTCGTTGAGCGAGCAGGCCTCGCGCCGGTGGTCGCGCATCTCGCACGTGCGGTGGCGGACGAGCTTGCTGACCTTTCTCTCGATGATGCGGGCGACAAACGTCTTCTGCGTGGCCTTGTTCGGGTCGAACCTCGGCAGACGCATGAGCAGGTCGAGCATCATCTCCTGTTCGAGGTCCTCGCGGTCGGACTCGGTGTAGCCCGCCGTGCCGACGAGCTGCCTTGCCTTGTGCCGGATGACCTTCGCCGCGTACTCGTTGACTTCTTGATGCTTCTTGCTGGCATCCATCTTTGCCTCCCTGGGCCGGGGAGGCGTGCGTGGGTGCCTGCGGAAGCAGCGACCACGAGAGGCGGAGGCGTCGTGAGTTCGCCGCTCTTGCGGCACCCACGACTGCCTCCACCTTGTGGCCGGTTAGTCGTCTGGTTTCCGAAACTGAACTGTCACCAAAGAACGTTCATGCGGGGGCGTAGCCCGTCTTTACGCGGTGGTGTCCTCCTCCACGGTCATGCGGAACGGCAGGCCGTGCTTGATCTCGATGGAGTGGATGGTCCCGTCTCCCAATTCCTCGAACTGCGCGAAGAGATCTCGCACTTGCGACTTCAGGAGGAAATCCTCGGAACTCGTTTTGGGGTGCGGGCCGTTGTCGCCGCCAAACTTGACCTCGCGGACCACGCGGGGCGGCGGGTCGAGAACAGGTTCCCCGTTGCGAACTACGAGGCCGTCAACCCGTCCGAAGTTGACGCGTTGCATCAACTCGACGAGTTGCAGCCTCAATGGGGACAGGGACGACTTGGCCGGATTACATCGTGCTTTCTGCATTGCCGATCCTCCGAAAAGGTGCCGTTGTCAGCAGCGCACCGTGCGCCGCTCGACACCCTCCGGCGGAATTGCAGGAAACGGGATATTCGGATTGGAATGAGGCCGTAACCGGCCTTCGGGGAATGAGTTACGGCCTATCGGTGGTGGATTTGCAGTTGCAGAAAATCAGGCCAACTGCAAGAGGCGTGTCAGCCCTTGAACTGCTTGGCCTTCTCGATGTCGTTGGCCGCGTCCCAGAGGATGGCGATTTCCCTGTCCGAGGAATCGTTGATGGCGCGGGAGACCGAGGAGATGTGGACTTTCAGCTGGTCGGCCAACTGCTGCAAGGTGGGGCGGGGAAGCAGTGCCGCGTCACTTGAGGAATAGGCATAGTCCCGAGCCGAGCGTAGGTGCTCCCGCAATGCCCGCTTGATCGCGTCAATGGCTGCCGCACGCGTTGCGCGCTTCTTGAGCTTCTTCGGAGCGGGAGTCTTGTCATCCGGCGGCGGAGTAATAACGACCGGCGGAACGGTCGCGCTATAGACTGGCACCGAGACGCGCGCCTCCGGCGAAGGCACTGTCCCGGTGGCGGAGGACAGGAGCTTCGGCAACAGGTCGGGGTTGCAGACGATGTTGGCCAGGCGGGCCCAGGCGAGCCATTTCTCCGGTAGG
>JBBITY010000247.1:0-5563 GCA_037440565.1 Desulfurellales bacterium | reverse complement strand
TTTCGCCGCGCCGAAGAGCAGGTCGAAATCGCCGAACGGATCGAAATCGCCAAAGTACCATCGGTTCGCCGCGATTTGCTCGTAGTCCGCGCGCCACAACACCTTTGTACCGCACAGCGTATCTTTGATCGGTTGCCCCAATAACCACGTGAAGGCAAGACTGAAGAGTTTATTTCCCAAAACGTTCAAGCCGCGCATGGCTTGTCTTTCCATGGGATAAACCAACCGGACCCCGTTGATGAACTCGCCCCTCCCTGAGACGAGCGCATCATAAAACCGCGGCAGATATTCGGGAGGAACGGTCAGGTCGGAGTCGAGGATCATCAACACGTCGCCCGTGGCGTTTGCGAATCCCAGTCGAACGGCGTCCGCTTTGCCGGTACCGGTTTGTCGCAGAAGCCGGCTGGGGATAGAGGGGTGCGCAGCGATTTCTCGCTCGATCGTCGCGTACGTGTCATCCCGCGAATGCCCTTCGACGAAGATAAGTTCGGTCCCGCGTCCCATTTGCGGAGTGCGCTCAAAAATGGCCCGGATGTTGCCTGCTTCATTGCGCGCGGGGATGATGACCGATACGCGCGGTTCTCGGACATGATGCGGTGCGGGACGCGCGATCAGAAAGGTGGCGAGCGCCATTTTGCTGAACGGCCAGAAACGGACCAGCAGGCGATTCGCGAAGCCGCCGAGTGGGAGCGGCCAGAGAACCTCATGAGATAGCCGAATGGACTCGAAGCCCGCGAGGCTCAACATGCCGCGCAGATCCTCGGGCGTGAGCCAGTTCTGAACGAGAGTGGGGCTGGCAAGATTGAGCTGCTGCGCGAGAGTAAGCGGCCACTCCCACAGGCGGTTGTAAAAGTTGAGGACCAGCCTGGTGTGCGATGCGCACAGCGGGCGTATTTCTTCGAGCGCGCGTTGGACATCCCACAAGTCGTTGACGAGATCCGAGAGCAGGATCGCGTCGAATGTTTCTTTAATGAGGGGAAGATCGTGAACATCGGCGGTGATGAATTCAAGTTCGGGATGGCGCGCCTTGGCCCGCTGGATCATTTCCTTCGAAAAATCGATGCCCACGCCGCGCGACGGCTTCAGCGCGGCGAGCAAACGCCCGTCGCCGCAACCGATTTCGAGAACGCGCTGACCTTGAGGAATCAAGAGGCGATAAATTTCTTCAAGCCGCCGGTGATACCAGCCACCCATGCCGTTCCACGAATCGCGTTTGCGGGCGACGGAGTCCCAGTGAGCGATACGGGCTTGCCGGTAGGTGCGCTCCGAGGTGTCGATAGGGGATCTTGTAATACGCCGATGGTAACCTTCGCCTGTGCCACACCCCGCGCCCGGCCCATCTGCCTCATCTCGAGGGCATGCCGGGAGCCTCGAACAAGAAGATGCTTCCTGCCCTGTGCCAGGCATCGCAGTCGTAATCACTGAGTTAACGGCGGGGAGATCGAGACGGGGCGACTAAGAGAGGCAGGCAGACGTAGACGCGAAGATCGCTCGGACCACCGCCCGCGTCTGTCCCTTACGACCTCTATGTGGGCTCGTGAAGGAATTGGAAATCTCAACCACACTTTCGAGGCTCCTACCCCCGGGGCCGGAACCCGTCAAGGTCGAAACCGCCGGAAGGATCGCCGTCGCTTGACACGGCGCCGCACGCCAACCTAGTCAGCACGCGTGGGCCGTGAAGAGTCGCCGGCGGCGGCGCCCGTAACGTGGGGGCTCGCCGTTTTGTTCGTGATCGCCATCGACGCCGGCATCACGCGCTCGTCGATTCTGTGGGGGCCGACGGCGTTCGAGAACACACGCAACCTCTCCCGCCTCACCTTCGCCCAGACCTACCGCGCCGCCCGCAAGATCTACGCAACGGAGCGCGGCGGCGCGCGGCGAATCGCCGTGCTGGGCAACTCGCGCATCTTCATCCCGGCTCAGGAACCGTACGTGGAGCGGGAGCTGGCACGGATCGCGCCCGCGCTCGACCTCTCTTACGCGAACCTGGCCGTTTTCGGCGCCGGCCTGGGCGATCTCGAAGTGCTCTCGCGCCACCTCGCCGCGTACGATCCGGCGCTGGTCATCGCCGCGATCGCCTGCGACGATCTGTTGGCGACGCGGTTCAATCCGATCCAGAACGTCCCCAGCCAACTGCTCCGGATCGGCTGGCGTGACGGCCCCATCCCGCCCGGCAGCGTGGCGGAGCGCATCGACCGGTGGGGGCGGACGGTATGGCCACTGTATCGGTTTCGCGAGTTCACCCGCGCCGCGCTGATCGACCGGCTCTTCCCGGAACCGGATGCTGGCCCGTTTCCGGCGCACTTCGACAGCACGCGCGCGCTCTTCGACTACATGCACGGCGCGCGCGGCGGGGAGGCTGAAGCGGCATACCAAGCATGGCGGCGGGATCCGACCATCGAGCGGTTCGTCGCCTATCTGCAAATCGGCAGCGCCGGACACCTCGAGATGGTTCGCGGCCGCGTTCGCGACGGCGGGCTCTTGAACGCCAACGGCCTCACCGTGCGCGTCCTCGACCGCTTGATGACAAGGCTGGGAAACCGCCGGTGGAAGGCGCTCGTGCTCGTCATGCCGGAAAACCCGCTCCTCGAGCAGGATGTCACTCAACAGTACCACCGCGTGGGATTCTCGGACCGCGCCTTCGCACTCATTCGCGACACCGCGCTCCCGCACGGAGTCACAGTGGTGGACGCCCGGCACTGGATGCCTCGGGAGGCATTCATCGACTTCGATCACGTGATGCCAGACCTGAGCGGCTTTCAACGTCCCTTTGCGGAGGAAATCGTGCGTGCGCTCGAATCCCAATCCTGAACCGAAAAAAGATCTCACCGTAGAGACGCGGAGACGCAGAGGGGGATCCTGCGTCCCACTGATCCTTCGCGCCCTCATCTACGCGGTGGCGATCACCGCCCTGGTGATCTTCGCCCCCGGCGGCGACCACGTGTTCATCTACCAGGGCTTCTGAACCGCTTCGCTGTCCGCCCGAACGGCTGATCGGCGCACGCGCACTGCTGGTGGAGCCGCAGCCGTCGCGAGCACGTGCCACGCCGCACGAAAGATCTCCCCTCGATCGATCTTCGAACGCCCGGCCTTGCGGTTCTCGAAGACGATTGGAATCTCGGCTACGCGAAAGCCCGCTCGGTGCACCCGCCAGACCATTTCCTCGAGAAACGAGTACCCCGAACCGCGCACACTCGCCGGATCGACGGTCTCCAGCACCTCGCGGCTGTAACCCCGGAACCCCGAGGTGCAATCGCGAACGGGGAGGCGCAGCAAGACCCGGGTGAAGAAGTTGGCGAACGCCGACAGCGCGCGCCGATGGATGCGCCAGTTCACGATGCCGCCACCCGGGAGATAGCGGGACCCGATCACCATGTCGTGGTCGGTCATCGCGGCCAGCATTGCGGGAAGATAGCGGGGATGGTGGCTGTGGTCGCCGTCCATGGTGAGGATCACGTCGTAGTCCCCCGCGAGGCCGAACCGAAAGCCGGCCAGATAGGCGGACCCGAGGCCGAGCTTGGCCTTGCGGCGTTGGAGATGAAGTCGCGGCTCTTCGTGCGCCGCCCGTTCCACGATCGCCCCGGTGCCGTCCGGACTGTCATCGTCGACGACCAACACCTCGAGCGAGGCATCCTGAGCTAAGACCTCGCGGATCAGGGCAGCGATGTTGTCCGCCTCGTTGTACGTGGGTATGATAACCAGCGCGCGCACGCAGCCTGGACAATAGCTGGCTGCACCGCGAGACACCACTGAAATGAACGGGTGCCCCCTGTGTCGGAGCCGAGACGTCGAGCTGCTATACCGGAGCAACATCCGGCCCCGACAGGCCGGCGCCGAGCGCTACCGGTGCACGAGCTTCGGTCTGGGCATTCACCCGGACATCTTTCGCTGCCGCCTCTGTTCGATGGTCTTCAACGAACCCGCCAACGGCCCACTCGGTCACCTGGAGGAGTACGCCCGCGTCGAGGACCCGGCCTACCTGGAGGAGAAGCCGTCGCGCCAGCTCACCTACGCGCGCGAGCTGGATCGGATCGAGGCCCTCTGCCAGGGCCGTGAGCTGCTGGACGTCGGATGCTACACGGGCTTTTTCTTGGACTTAGCCCGCCGGCGTGGATGGCGCGTTGCGGGCGTGGAACCGAGCACGTGGGCGGCCGACTACGCCGCCAAGCACCTGGGGCTCGATGTGTCGAACGAACCGATCGAGCGCTACGAGAGTGGGCGGACATTCGATGTGGTGACGCTCTGGGACGTCTTCGAGCATCTCGCCGACCCGGTCGCCGTGCTGGCGCGCCTTCGGGCCTTGATTCGCCCCGGCGGCTTGCTCGCGTTCACCACCCATAACTTGGATGCGCCTCTGGCCCGCCTGCTCGGCAGCCGCTACCCGTTTCTCATGGAGATGCACACCATCCATCTCAACAATCGGACGCGAGACCTGTTGCTCGCCAAGACCGGCTTCACGCTGGTGGAGCGGCACGTACACCGAAGGGCCATACGGCTCGGCTACCTCTTGTCGCGCCTCGCACGATTCGGTGACCGCCCCGCCCGCTTCGCGACGCGCGCCGCACGCCTGCTTGGGGTGGCGGACCGGATCTTGTGGATTGGCTTCGTCGGGCTCGAGACCATCATCGCTCGGCCGGATTCTATTGACGGCCGATGACCACACCCGCCGCGGCGCCTCAGGTCGAGCTCGAGCACGTCGCGTGTGCCCTCTGCGACGCGGACGATGCGCACCCCATCATCCAGGGATGGGACATCCGCCGCCACATGCCGGGAGAGTTCACCGTCGTGCGCTGCCGCCGCTGTGGACTCGCGTACGTCAACCCGAGACCGACGATCGCGGCGATCCGCATGTACTACCCGCCAGACTATGCCCACCATCAACTCGCCCCGCCATCCATGGCAGAGAGGACATACTATCGGCTGCTGCGGTCGCTCCCGGCGACCGACGGGGCCCGAGTCCTGGACGTGGGCTGCGGCGGGGGGAAGTATTTGCAGTGCCTGCGCGCACGGGGATACCAGGTGGCCGGTACGGAGGTGAATGGCGCGAAAGCAGGAGCGACAGCGCGTAGAGCACGATCGTGCCGCCCGTGACGATGGGAACGAAGCCCAGGTCGTTGCCGAGCCGCCGGAGGGCCGGTCCGTAGCCCCACAGGCCGGGGTTGCGGCGTCCGCAGTTGTAGCAGCGCTCGTCGTTGACGCCGACGAGCACGCCGCACGACGTGCAGATCACCGAGCCCTCGGTCTGGCGCTTGAACATCCGCGCTAGCGTACCGCAGTTATGAGTGTTGAGTCATGCGTTTTGACCGAGATCGGTGGTGGGAACGCCTGCGCACAACTCACAACTCACCCGTCGCCAGGCCGACAAGGAGCACCTCGACGATGAGGATGGACGCAAAGCAGGCGCCGGCCATGCCGCCCAGGATCTGCGCGCGCGACAGCGGCGCCATGCGCAGCCGCACCAGCGTGCCGTGCGTCCGTTCGGTGACGAGGCTGATGCCGAACGTCATCACGCAGCCGATGAGGCCCCAGACCACACCCTGGGGAAACGTGACGTCGAAGGCGT
>JBBITY010000246.1:250-5574 GCA_037440565.1 Desulfurellales bacterium | reverse complement strand
GCGGGCGACCGGGGTCGAACCGGCGACGTCCAGCTTGGGAAGCTGGCATTCTACCACTGAATTACGCCCGCAGAGTCGCGGATTGGCAGGTGGGCTGGAAGCTAGGGCAATAGCCGAAGCTTGTCAATCGAGCGCGCTTCGCTTGCAGTCCGAAGACGGAGCGCCGAAGTCCGAAGTGGTTGGTAAGACTTCCGCAGATAGCAATGCGGGCGGGAGCCGTGCTCCCACCCGCAAGACTGAAGCCGCTTCAGCCGACGCCATCTTTGAGGGGTGGAGCGTCGCTCCACGCGCCCCCTCGTCACTGGTTCTCCGCAGCGGCGAGGAGTTCGACGACCTTGAGGGATCGGGTGCCGTCGCTGGGGGCGGCCCGGCCGGTGCGGATGGATTCGATGAAGGCGGCGGCAGCGAGGGCCAACGGTTCTTCGTTGCCGCCATTGATGGTCTCGGCGGCTTCGAAGCGGTCGATGGGCACGACGTTGTCGGTGACCGTTGCCGGGTCGGCGACGGCGTAGTGGTAGAACGTCAAGGCGCGCTGGCCGAAGCGGCCTTCGTAGCGGAGCATGCCACGGCTGCCGACGGCGACGACGCTTGCCGCTTTTACCGGCGAGAGCCAGCTCAAATAAATGTGGGCCGAGACGCCGCCGGCGAGTTTCACGGTGCCGACGCACATGTCGGCGATGCCGGGTTGCAGATAAGAGAAGCGGTCGACGCGGATGGATTCTACTTCCGCCGGCACGAGGTAGTGCAGGATCGAGAGATCGTGCGGGGCCGAGTTCCACCAGATGTCGGAGTCGCGCCGCACGCGACCCATCCCGAGGCGCTCGAACGAGAGGTGGTAGAGGCGGCCGAGGCGACCATCGCGAATCCAGTCGCGCGCCTTCTGCACCAGCGGGTCGTACAGGAAGGTCTCATCTACAAAGAGGACCCGTCGGTGGTGCGATGCAAGGTCGACCAACGCGCGCGCCTCTTCGGCGTGCAGCGCGAGCGGCTTTTCCACCCAGCAGTGCTTGCCGGCGGCGAGGACCAGGCGCGCCAGCGCAGAGTGACTCGAAGGTGGCGTCGCGACGAGGATCGCGTCGATGTCCGGCGCGGCACAGAGCGCTTCGGCCCGCTCGGCGACCGGCACATCCACTTTGAGCGCCCTGCGCCGGGCGGCGTCGGAGTCGGCTACCATCCGCATCTCGACATCTGGCTGGCGCCCGAACACGCGCAGGAGCTTTTCGCCCCAGTAGCCAGCACCGATCAAGCCCAGTCCGATCGTCATACATCGCCCTCGCGCACTCGGTAGACGCCGGTCAGTTGAGCGCGGTTGAAGCGCCGCGCATTCCACCAGATGAGGCCGCAGAGTACGGCGATCACGTCGCAGGCCGCGGTGGCCAAGCGGCTGGTGCTCAGGAACAGGGCTCCCAAAGCCGCGGAGCCGGCGGCGGCCAGCGCGAAGGTGATTTCTGCGCGGCGCGGCCCGCGAATGATGAAGGGCAGGGCGAGCAGATCGCGCAGGACGGCGAAGGTGCGGGTGATGCCGTAGTGCGATTGCCCGTACGCGCGCCGGCGGTCGTGCGTGGGGATTTCCGCGACCTCGCGCGCCGTGACGCCGAAGAGCGCTGGCAGGAACCGGTGCAGGCCCCGGGGGATATGCATGCGAGGGATGGCCGCTCGCCGGTACGCTTTGAGCCCACAGCCACAATCGTGCACGGGAACACCGGTGACGCGGGCGATGAGCGCATTGGCCAAACGCGAGGGCAGCACGCGCAGCCAGAATCCCTCCTGCCGATTCTGCCGCAGCCCCGACACGGCGCGCAGGTCGCGCGTGCGCAGCGCCTCGATGAGACGGGGAATGTCGGCGGGATCATTCTGCCCGTCGCCATCCAGGGTGACGATGATCTGCCCGCGCGCGGCATGGAAGCCCGCGGACAGCGCGGCTGCCTCCCCGAAGTTGCCGTCGAGGTCCACCACGCGGAGCCGGGGATCGGCGCCTTGCACCGTGGCGAGCTGCGCGCGCGTCCGGTCCGTGCTCCCGTCGTTCACGAACACGATCTCGTACGGCTCGCCGAGGCGGTCCAACACCTCGCGCAGCTCGCGGTACAGGGGCGCGACGTTGCCCTCTTCGTTGTAAACCGGCACCACCGCGGAGATGGCGGGCTGATCGGCGTCCGTCATGATCCGGTGCTCGAATCGGTCGGAAACGGGGACTACTTTGCTGCGGGCCCCATTGCCGATCGAATCGGCACCTGCACACGCACACTTCGAGGGATCCTGGGACTGAAGAAGGAGACGACTGCATCGGCCACGCGCTCCACCTCGCCGTCCGTAAGCTCTGGAAACACCGGCAACGAAAGGATCTCGCGCGCAAGCTGTTCCGCGCGCGGGTAGGGTGGCGCCTCGCCATACGTGCGCAGCCACGCGGGTTGGCGGTGCAACGGCACGGGATAGTGGATGCCCGTCTCGATGCCCTGTTCCTGAAGGTGTGTCTGCAAGCGGTCGCGCACGGCGCTGCGGATGACGTACTGGTGGTACACGGCATATTCATCCGCGTCCTCGTGCGGCAGGCGCAAATCCAAGCCGCGGAAGCGCTCGTTGTAAAACGCGGCGATGGCGCGGCGGCGCTCGTTGCGCGCGTCGAGATGGCGCAGCTTGATGCGCAGAACGGCGGCCTGCAGCTCATCGAGCCGCGCGTTGAGACCGTAGCGCACGTGATGGTTCTTGCGCTCCTGGCCGTGGCGCTGCAGGAGGCCAACCTCGCGTGCGACCTTGGCATCGCCGGTGGTCACGAAACCGGCATCGCCGTAGGCGGCGAGGTTCTTGACGATCCCGGCGCTGAAGCAACCGACGGTACCGAAGCTGCCGACACGCTGGGTCCCGCGCTTGGCCCCGTGGGCGTGTGAGCCGTCCTCGACCAGGAGCGTGCCATGGCGCGCACACAGTCGGCGAAGCGGCGCGAGGTCGAGCGCAGCGCCATAGAGATGCACGACGATGATCGCCTTGGCGGGCAACGCGGCGGCGACGGCGTCCACGTCCGGCCCGAATCCGTCGGCGGCCACATCGACCAGGGCGGGCTCGGCTCCCAAGTGGTGGATGGCTTCCAAGGCCGCAATGAACGCGTTGGCGGGAATGACGACGCGGTCGCCGGGACCGATACCCAACGCGGCCATGCCGAGGAGCAGCGCATCGGTGCCGGAGCTCACGCCGCACGCGTGCGGAACGCCGACGTAGGCAGCGATCTCGGCCTCGAAGCGGGCGGCGTTCTCGCCCTTGAGCAACTGCATCGCCCGCAGGGCATCGTCCCACGTGCGTCGAATTTCGTCCGCCACGAGGGCGTACTCTCTCGTCAAATCGAGCAGCGGTACTTTCATGGATTCCCTTCTTCGGTTTGTGCGTGGTGCGCTAGCGGTTGAGCGATCGGGCTGCTTGGCGACCTGACGCGGCGCAGCAACGTCAGATGGCCGAGGTTGGCGGCTCGTCCCGACTCGATCGCGGGCACGCGCTCGTAGAGCTGGCGGGCGGGTTGGGCCACCCGCTGCCAGTCGGACTCCGCCATGACAAGATAGCCCGGGCTCTTCGTGGAAAGCGGCTCGCGGTAAACGGGCAGTGACCGGCCCCAATAGAAGACCATCCCGTAATCGGCCTGCTGATAGGCGTACAGTCCATCGGGTCCGGCCAGCGCGGTCCGCACCGTGTCGACGAAGCGCTGGCGGCTTTGCTCCTGCGCAATCGCCGGGAGGACGACCTGGCGAACCGCGACGACGACGGCGCCAAACGCCAGGAAAAGACCGACGGCCATCGCCCCCCAGCGCTGTGCTCCCGCTGCCAGAGCCGTGAACGCGCCGGCGGTGCTGGCGGCAGCCAAAAGCAGGCCGAGTGCGGTGGGGTCGGCCGAGCTGAGCGCGGCGGTGATCTCGCGCGCAGCCCGTGGGCCTGCGAATTGAGCGGCGGTGCTCAAGAGTGGAAAGCCGATGGCGCTGGCACCGGCAGCAATGCTGGCGACGGCGCACAGAGCTGCGAGTGCCCACGCGGCCCCGGAGGCGGGCCGTGCGAGCCAACGCGGGCGAACCTGGCCGCGCATGACGGCATCGGCCCACCATCCGAGGAGAAGGCACACGGCGGGATACATCGGCAGCAAGTACACGCCGCGCTTGCTTGCCGCCAGGGCATAGAAGGCGAAGACCAGCGCGATCCACAGCACTGCGAAAAGCCGGGGATCGCGTCGCGAGAGCGTGCGACGCGTCCGCCACAATGCCGCGGCGACACTGGGCAGGAACAGTGTCCACGGCAAGAGACCTGCAAGAAGCGCGAGCGCGAGATAACCGGCGGAGTGCCGATGGCCGCCGGTCAGTTGCGGAAGGCCGATGAAGCGGTACACGTTTTCGTCCAGTACCTGCTTGGCAAAGAACGCGCGCCCGCCCTGCGCGAGGGCGAGCCCGTACCAGAGGCCGGCGATCAATCCAACGGCGAGTAGCCCACGCCAGAAGCGCGTGCGCCGCACAAAGGCACACGAACGGTCAACGACAGACATCAGGAGTATCGCGAGCGCGGGCAGGGCGATGCCGACGGGGCCCTTGCTGAGCACGGCCCACGTCGCGCCGGCATACACGACGGGCAGATACAGCGCCCGCTCGGAGAGGCGAAACAGCAGCAGTCCGGCGAAGGCCAGCGTCAGGCCGAGGGCCAGGGTCATATCGACCCGGGCGCTGGTGGCAGCCCGTAACCATTCGAAGCTGCTCAGCAGCGCCAGCGCGGCAATGAAGCCGGGCCGCACCCCGAGCGCGACGGCGCCGGTGGCGAACACGACGAGCGCCGCCGCACCTGACGACACGGCCGAGGGAAGGCGCACGCTTCGCTCATCGATGGTTCCAGCTCGCAGCGATTCCAGGGCGCCCAGCCAGTGAAAAAGGGGTGGTTTGGCCGGCAATTCAACGCCGTTGCGCCGGGGGAGGACCCAACGCTGCTGCTGAACGATGTCCGCAATGACGACGGCCTCGCGCGGTTCACCCTTGGTGTGGAACGGTGTCCTGCCCAGCCCCCAAACTTGGAACACCAACCAGACCGCGACGATCGCCGTGACGGCGGCGATGCCGCCCATGATTGCGGTCACGCTGCGTGTTTCTCTTTCCCCTTCCATCTGCCGCCGAAGTGGATGTGTGTCAGGTCATGCGCCAGCTCAGCGGCCGCCAGCCGCCCAGACCTACTCGCCTGGGGCGGGCGCTGCGGACGGCCGCACCGCCGTCGCACAACACGTGCACGAGGCGTTCAACCGGCTGCTTCTGACCACAAAGCGAAAAAAAATTCAACGCGGCGCCGCTCGTTGCAGCCAGGGAGGACACTCG
>JBBITY010000246.1:0-218 GCA_037440565.1 Desulfurellales bacterium | reverse complement strand
ATGAAGTTGAGCTTTCATGCGGTGGCGCTGTTTCTGTTTTGCACCCTGGCATCTGCGCGCGCAGTGGAGACGAAGGCCGCCCCGCCGTTCGCACCGGTCACGGTGCGCGTACTCGACCCCGCCGGAGTGGCGCGGGAACAGTGGCCGCTCTTGTTCACTGTGCCGTTTCCGCGCGGCGTACTGCGCGACCCGGCGGCGGTCGGAATCACAGACGAGAC
>JBBITY010000245.1:0-5582 GCA_037440565.1 Desulfurellales bacterium | reverse complement strand
TCACACTGGGGGCCGGTCGAGGGTGGCAGGGTCGGTAGTGAAGGGGCCGAACAGGCTCTTCCACTCGTAGACGATCAGCGTGTCGAGAATCTCGGATCGACCCCCCGCCTTGGTCTTGGCCATCTCCGCCCGCAGCGTCGCCAGCGCCTGATCCACCCCCGGCCCAAAGAGATAGCGCAGATACTCGGTCGGAATGCGCGGCTTGGACTCGTCCAGATTGCCCTGGGCATCAAAGCGCGGCGGGGCGATCGGCGGCACGTAGTACACGTTCGGCTCGGTCCCCCACTCCGGATGCAGCGGCAGCGCCACCTGCCAGCGCTTCACCAGCTTGTACACCGGCCCCGCCTCGTCATCCAAAAACCCCACAAACCGCAGCCGCCCCGGACACTGCCGCGCGCACGCCGGCGCCACCCCCTGCTCGATCCGCGGATAACAGAAAATGCACTTCTGCCCGATCTGGCGCACGTGGTTGAAGTAAATCTTCTTGTACGGACACGCCTCCATACAGAACCGGTACCCCTTGCACCGCTCCTCGCTGATCAGCACAATGCCGTCCTCGGCCCGCTTGTAAATCGCATTGCGCGGACACGCCTCCAAACAGGCCGGCTTGGTGCAGTGATTACAAATCCGCGGCAGGTAAAAGTAAAAGCTGTTCGGATACTGCCCGCCCCCCTGGTCCTCGTCCCAGTTCGGCCCCCACTCCGGCGCCCCCTGCGGCTGCAGGTGCACCGTGTTCCCCTTGCCGCCGAAAAACACCTCCTCGTAGTTGAACTCCCACGCCTCCCCAAAGTCCGCCTTGGTCGGCAACTGCCCCGCCACCGGCTCCTCGTCCCGAAACCCCCCGCCCATCTTCTCCCACCCCCGCGGCGTCCCCTTGCCCGGCTGCGTGTTCACCGTCGCCCACCACATGTACTCCATCCCCTCTTCCCGCGTCCACAACGTCTTGCACGCCACCACGCACGTCTGGCAGCCCAGACACTTGTTCAAATCAAACACCATCGCCACCTGCCGCTGAGCCTCGCGCAGCTTGGCCTTCTGGCTCTTCGCCGCCGCCGCCAGCTCCTTGGCCCGCGCCGCTTTCTGTTCTTCCGTCATCTCCGCCATGGGTTCTCCCTCGCCCTTTGGATCGTGCCCCCTACGCCTCCACCACCAGCTCCCGCCACTCCTTGAAAACGATTTCAGCCCCCCCCGCTCCCCGTTGCTCCCCTCCCACACCGCAAACCCCACCTTCACCACCGCCCCCGGCGCAAGCTGCACCGTCTCCTCGGCCTGCTCCGGCACCGCCAGCGGCCGCCCCAACACCACCGTCCACGCCCCCGCGCCCCACTGCGCCCGCGCCCGAATCGCCGAGCGCTCGGTAAACTGCGTGGTCCCCAGCCCCCGCGCCACCGTGTTGTGCGCCGTCTCCCCCTCCAGGTCCGCCCGCCAATGCCAGGCGTTGACCGGCGCCTGCTGGCTGCCCATCTCGTCAATCGGCGGCTCGCCCCCCTTCAGCGGCAGCAGCACCCCGCACGCGTCCACAAACCGCGTCGTGTCGCCAATGGTCCGGTCGGCCTCCGCGTCCGCCCAGCTCAGCCGAAAAAAAATCTCCTGCCCGTTGTGCGCCGCCTGTACCCCCAGACTGCGCACCTTGCCGATCTGCCGCGCCTCGCGGCTCGCCTTGATGTACTCCGACGGCTGGTTGGCCAGCGGCGTGGCGTCCAGCGCCAGCGTCTCCCCCGCCACCCCCTCCCACACCGCCCCCTGCGGATCCAGCAGTTGCTCCCCCGTCGCCTGCACCTTCACACACCGCATTTCCTATCTCCTTTACCGTATCGTTCGAATGACATTCATTCAGTGACTGGTGCCGTTGCAGCTTGGAGGCGCGCTATTAAGGTCGCCACGGCCACCTCGCACAGGTGAAAAGCTACGAGCGCAATCGCCGCATAGGTGAGCCAGTCGTGAACCTCCAGCGACGCCTCGACCGCTTGCTCGGGAAACAGATGCTTGCCCCAGACCACAAAGCCGGTCAGCGCAAACACCGCGCTCATGAGCGCCGTCAGGCCGAGGTGAACTCCTTGCCACACGGTTCGCAGGCTGCGCCGAGCGGGCGGACCGAAGAGGCTCTTCACACCGAAGCGGAGCAGGATCGGCACCGGCAGCACGACGAACGCCACACCACCCCAACGATGGGTTTCGCGGACGAGAAGCGAATAGCCGCCGGTCACGGCTGCGCGCAGATCCGGGCTCCACAGCAGCCAGCCGCTGGCGAGCAAGAGGAGAAAGATGAGGAGGTGCCCGGTGTGCAGCAACGTTCGCGCAAGGACCGAAGGCATATTTCCCTCAACGGGATGCGCCGCAGGTGCAAGGCTCACCCCTGAGCGCGCCGATCGCGTCCGCAACAGCGGTGGCACCCGCGGCCAGGCAGCGCTCGACGATCTCGGTGACGTGCCGTTTGACGCGCTCGACACTATCCGGGCCTGTGGGGTCGCCGAGCCACCCCGGCGCGACAACGGGAACAGACGCGAAGAAGAACGCCACCATCCCCACGACCGCCAAGACGAGCGCCGTCGGGTCGATCGGGGCGAAGATGTTGGCCTGTTGCGCGTCCGCGAGAAAGCCCGTGACCATGCGCAACACCCGCTCGGCTTCGCCCGATTGTGTCCCGACCGGAGCATCCCCGAGCGATTGCCGGAGAAGGATCTTGGTGCGAGCGGGATGCGCGGCCACCGTGTCCACGTACGCTGCGACCAGTGCGCGCACCTTCTCGAGCGGCGTATTCTCTCCTTCCAGCACGCGCCGGATCGCCTGCTCCGTGTGTCCAAAACCTTCGTCCAGGACGGCTCGGTAGAGTTGCTCCTTGCTGGGGAAATAGTGAAACAGCGAAGCCTTCTGAATGCCGACACGCTCGGCGATCTGGTGGAGGCGCGTGCCGTGGTAGCCGCGTTCTCCGAGAAACGCCTCAGCCACCTCGAGAATCCGCTCCCGCGTTCCGTGTTCGGGTGGAGCCGACATGTCGCCAGTCTACCGAACGGTCGGACGGCCGACATGACAGATGTCAGCCTGTCGGGTGATTAAAGCTCTTGATTGACTCCGGGTTTTTGGTGCGGCGCTCACTCCCCAAGGAGGGGCTCCCGGGGCATTCGGTGCGCCTCGTGAGATCATCTCCACCTTCCGTCGGGGCCGTTGGGGCGCTCGAGATGTGTCGACCGATCGGTGACTGCCGAGGGCGCGGACCAAGTCCGTCTGTCCCCTCGCATGGCAGATGAGCGTAGCAGTGTTGAGGAATCGACGCTCCGCTGCATGGTCACCGTCCGGTGCTGCTGGCATTCCACCTTACGGTTTCGCCGAATAAGCTGACGAATAGGCCCAAATTCACGTTTCATTGCGGGATGATACGAACACTCTTGGCGTCTACCGGCTAGACCTCACTGCGGAACGCCGCGCTCGCCTGATGGTATAGGACTTGCGATCCGCCGTACTCCCGGGCGTATTTGGCCGGGCATGCATCCGCGGAGAACGAAGCGGGCCGGCCACGGGGATCAATATGAAGCTGAGTCTGGAAGCAGGACAGTTCGCTCAAGCGAAGGACTTGCCTCTGCAGATTCAGTCAGTGTCTCCCGCCGGCCTCATCGTGCTGACTGCAGACCACCCACCCGAGGAGTTCGACGAAGGTCTGCTCGGTTCCCGAACGGCGGGGGGCGCCGAGCCCCTGGTCTTCGTGTTTGAGAACAACGGCGGGAGCAGGACGCTTCAAGCGAGCCTGGTGTGGGTCGGGTTGAGCCGGGGAGAGCGGAACGAACGCCGACTCGAGCTGATCATCGACACCGGTGACGACCCCGGGTGGTGGGAAGTCCACACCGCTGTCGGCGAGGCCTAGGGAATCGGACTCTTTTCCCTGTCCCGAGCGCGGTTAGTCAACCGCGAGCCTGCGCCGGCGCCCGAAGCGAGCGACACCGGCCCTTTGCCGCGGCCGGCTCCACCCGCGCGCTCCGGAGCGGCGGCCGCCAGCTCGTTACGCGATGCTCTCCAACAACTCTATTCGATCCGGCCGTCTCGGGAGAGCTTTGCCGAGGAGGCGATCAAGCTCATTGCCAGCGCGGCGGGAGTGAAAGGAGCCGCGCTGTTGGGCTACGAGCCGCGCCACGGCCGAGTCAGTCTAATGGCCAGTGTCGGGCTCGAGCACGAGTCGGTTCAAGTGTTGAGTGGCGATGCGACATTTGGCTCGTGGGATATCCCACTGCGCAGTGTGCGCAATCGCCGCATCAACGTCATCGAATCGGCGCACGAGAACCCGTTCGTGCCCAAGGCGCTGGTAGCGATGAGCCCGCGACGGCTCACGATCGCCACTATTCCTTTCTACCACGCGAACAGCCCCGTGGGCGTGGTCGTGCTGTTTTCGCCCACGCAGCGCGGCTTCGCGGACGGCTTGTTGCACACCCTTAGCCAGGGTCTGCGGGTGTGCGCGCTGGCTCTGGCTGAGCTACCCGCCGCGGGGGCCTTCGAAGGGCGCAAGGCGGTAGAGCCCTCCGCGCCCGAGCAACCGAATCTGCTGCGGGGGCTCGCGGCGCTGAAGGGCGAGCTGGTTCGTCTGACCCAGGCGTTGGAAGAGACTGAACGCCAACGCGCCGCCGAGGCGGCCGAGCGTGTGACCGCACAGTCCTTTCTCCAGGCGGCGCGGGAGCGCACGACCCTTCTCGAGAAAGAAGTTGCCAAGCTGCGCGAGGAGAGCGAGCGCCTGCCGGCGTTGGAAGCACAGGTGCAGGAGCTCGCTCGACAGCTGCGCGAGGCTGTCCACGCGACCGAGGCGGCACGGGCGGAGACGGCCCGGTTGCAAGCCGCGCTCGTCGAGAACGCGCAGCGGGAAGAGGGCGACGCCAACACGCTCGCGGCACTGGCTGCCGCACGCGATGCACTGCAGCAACAGTTGGATGCGGCGCTGGTCGCCGCCCGCGAGCGCGGCGAAAGTCTCGCTGCGCTCGAAAGTCGACTCGCCGAGTTGACCGAGCAGGCGACACAGATCGAGGAACTCCGCCGCGCCGCCGCGGTTGCCGAAGAAGCGCGCCAGCAAGCGGCAGCCGCTTTGTCGCACCTGCGCAACCAGTTGGCAGAGGCAGAGGCCGAAGCCGCGGCGCGAGGCGCTGCCCTCGAACGCGCGAACGCGGCACTGCGCGCTGCGCAGGAGGAATCCCGGGGCCTCGCCAGTCAACTGATCGAAGTCCAAGGGCGCCTCCAGCAACTCGAGGCACAGCAGGAGGGCATGGCGGCCGTGCGCCAGGAGCTGGAAGCTGCCGCGGCGGCCCGCGCCGCGCTCCAGCGCGAAGTTGACGCGTTGCGGGCGGCGGCGACCGCCGTCGAGGAAACCGACCGCGTCCGGCATGAGGCCGAGCGCGACTTACAGGCCTTGCGCGCCGAACTCGCCGAGGCGACCCGCGACCGCGCGGCGCTCCGCGAGCGTGTGGCTCGTGCCGCACAGGAGGAGGCCGCCCGCGACCAGGCCGCCGAGGAAGCAGCACGCGAGCGCGGTCGCCTCCAGGCGGCGCTGGACGAACTCAAGGCGGCGCACGCCGAGTTGAGCACGCGCGCCGAGGCCGCCGCCTCTG
>JBBITY010000244.1:1517-5590 GCA_037440565.1 Desulfurellales bacterium | reverse complement strand
GGAGCCGGCGTTCTGGGAGCGCGGACTGCGTGTTCTGCGGCGGCTCGTTGCGGAAGCGCAGGCAATTGCGGCGGCGTGACGCGCCGCGCGCCGCGTTGAATCCGCAGCACAAAAACGATACGGGTGTGAAGTTTCAACCTGACCTAAAGGGAGACGTGGGCAATGGCCACGATGATTACCTCCGAGTGCATCAACTGCGGTGCTTGCGAGCCCGAGTGCCCGAACACCGCCATTTACCAGGGCGGAGTGCCCTGGGAGCTGAATGGCGTGACGCATCCCCCCCTGGCGCAAGACGTTTTCTACATCGTTCCGGAGAAGTGCACGGAGTGCGTGGGATTTCACGATCACGAAGCGTGCGCGGCCGTCTGTCCCGTCGACGCGTGCGTTCCGGATCCGAGCCGCCCGGAGACGGAGGAGGCTCTCATCGCTCGGAGCAAGCAGTTGCATCCAGACATGGAGTTTCCGGCCGATTTCCCGTCGCGGTTCCGCGAGGGGACGGCCGCGGCCGGTGTGCCCGCCGCCGAGGCCAAGGTCGAAGCCACGCCGGAAACCAAGGCTGAGGTGGCCCCAACGCCCGCTGCCGCGACCGCTCCTCCGCCGCCGAAGCCGCCGGCACCATCACCGGCGCCAAAGGCGGCCAGCGCGCGGCCGGAGAAGCCCGTCGCCGGCCCCAAGGCGACCCCGGCTGCGAAGCCAGCACCAGCTCCGCGGGCGGAAAAGACGTTCCCCAGTGAATTGCCGATGAGCTTCGAGGTCGCGGCCGCGTTGGTCCGCCGCGGCGTCGGCGAGGCGTCGCCCGGATTGAAATGGCTGTGTGCGCTCGCCCAGCCGGTGTTGGGCGCGCTCCCATTTGCGCAGAAACAGGTGCTGGAAAAAGCCGTGGCCGATCGGCGTTTCTTCACCGCCGCCGGGGCAACGGGCGTGAACGCCTTGCACAACATGCTGCTCTATCCGGTGATCGTCGCGGTGATCGGTGCCGTCGTTTTCGGTCGCGAGGTGTTCAGCGAGCACCTGAACTGGTTCATTTTCCTCGGCATGGTGCTCGCGGCGATCGAGTCGATCTGGCGCATGCGGGAAGGCTTTCAGGGGCGGCCGGTCGAGGAGATCGTCTACCGGGGGGCGCTGTACGGCTTGCCCCTTGCGCCCCTCGTCGGGCCGATGGTCGAGCGGTTGAAGCCGCACGAGGCGCAAGGCCGTGTCGGGCAAGACGGTTTTCGGACGGCTCAGTTCGACGAGAAGATCGAGCGCGAACGGCGGTACGGCGAAGTGTACCGCCTGCATCAGGAGGCGAACGGGTTCTTGATCGAGTTCGAATTTCCGCGCCAGGTGCCGCAGTCGGCGATCAAAGAAGAGCTCGGCGTGCCCGACGAGATGCCCGACTACGATTACGAGCTGTCCCTTCAGAACGGTTACTTCATCGTGAAGGGCAAGGTGACGGATCCCAAGTTGCGCAAGGTGGCGGCGGTGTCGCCCGCGTTTCCGCCCGATTTTACCACCAACATCCCGCTCCCCGGCCGCGTCGCCGGCTTTCGCCACCGCTTCCGTGACAAGACGCTCGAAGTCGCGTTGCCGAAGCGCGTCTGATGGCGACGTCGATCCTCGGGCTTGCGCATGCCCTGCCCCCGGCACAGCCGCTGGGCGGTGTGCGCCGGCCGATCGCGACAGAACCGGGCGGCCCATCCGATCTCGCACTGGCGCCGGCGCGGACGGCGCTGGCACAAAGTGGGATCGGCGTGGAGGATGTTGACTTCGTGATCTTCGCGACGATGACGCCCGACGTGACCTTCCCGGGTGCCGCGTGCTTCTTCCACGACAAGCTCGGTTGCGGGACCATCGGCGCCTTGGACATCCGCGGCCAGTGCGCCGGGTTTCTCATGGCGCTCATGGTGGCCGATGGCTTCCTCACCGCCGGGGTCTATCGGCGCATTCTGCTCGCGGCGGCCGAGGTGCACTCGTCCGGCCTGGACTATTCCGAGCGAGGCATCCGCGTCGCGGCGCTGTACGGTGACGGCGCTGCCGCCGCGGTCCTGGGGCGCGCCGACGGCGACGCGGGCCTGGAGGCGGTGATCTGTCACACCGACGGACGCTGTCACGACCGGTTCTGGTGCGAGTACCCGTCGAGCCGGCAGCATCCGATTCGCATCACGGTGGAGGACTTCCGAGCCGGCAAGCACTTTCCGACCATGGACTTCGAGTTCGTCGAGCGTTTCGGCCTGGAGCATCTTCCGGCTGTGGTGCGCGAGGTGCTGGCGCGCGCCGGGACCACGGCGGACTCGGTCGACTGCTTCATTCTGAGCCACATCCTGCCAGAGGTGGTGGACGGAGCGGCCAAGGCACTGGCCATTCCGCAGGCGAAGCTGCTGGCCGCCGGCGCGCGCGACGGGCATCTGACGGCCGCGGCGCTGCCCGTGGCTTTGAGCGAAGCGATCACCACGGGCCGGCTCGGCCCGGGCGCGAGAGTCTGCCTGGCGACTTGCGGCGCGGGATTCACCTGGGGCGCCGCCGTGCTCACGCTGTGACAGGCCGAGGGGCGCCGTGAGACGATCTTGCATCACTGGACTCGGCCGTTACGTCCCGCCGAAGGTCATCACCAACGCCGACCTGACGCAGGTGATGGACACGACCAGCGAGTGGATCGAACAGCGCACGGGCATTCTGGAGCGCCGCTTCAGCGAAGACCGCGTCGGCGCCGCCGACATGGGCGCGCTTGCGGCCAGCGAGGCCCTCGAACGGGCGGGCGTGCGCGCGGCCGATCTCGACTGCATCATCTTTGCGACCCTCAGCCCAGACGTCGACATGCCCGCCAGCGCCTGCCTGCTGCAGTCGCGCCTGGGCATCGGCGGGATGCCGGCCTTCGACGTCCGCAACCAGTGCTCGGGATTTCTCTACGGCCTGTCGATCGCCGATTTGTTCATCCGGACGGGCCGTTTCGAGCGGATCTTGCTCGTCGGCGCAGAGGTGCACTCCACGGGCATCGACATCAGCACGCGCGGGCGGGAGGTTGCGGTGATCTTCGGCGATGCGGCCGGGGCCGTTGTGCTCCAACCGGCGCCGGACGGCGCGCGCGGAATCTTGTCGACGCACTTGCACGCCGAAGGCAGGTACGCGGAGAAGCTGTGGCTGGAGTGCCCGGCCGCGCGCGAACGGCCGCGCCTGACCGAGGACATGATCGCGGGCGAAGAGGGGCGCATCTTCCCCAAGATGCAGGGCCGATACGTGTTCAAGCACGCAGTGACCCGGTTCACCGAGGTCGTGCAGGAAGCACTGGCAGCCAACGGCTGCTGCGCGGGTGATCTGGCGTTGCTGATTCCGCATCAGGCCAACTTGCGCATCAGCCAGATGGTGGCCCTCGGGCTCGAGCTGCCGGAGGAAAAGGTGTTCAACAACATCCAGCGCTACGGCAACACGACGGCGGCATCGATTCCCCTTGCGCTCTACGAGGCGCTGGAGGCGGGACGGTTGCGCGAAGGCGACCTCCTGTGTCTGGCCGCCTTCGGTGCGGGCTTCACCTGGGCATCGGCGCTCATTCGCTGGTAGTCTGCCGGCGGTGAGTTGGCATGACTGTCGCGGTCTCGTTCGAGCCCATGGTCGCCGCCGATCTTCCACAGGTGTTGGAAATCGAGCGCCTGGTGTTCGAGTCCCCGTGGTCTGCCGGCCTGTTCCTCCACGAGTTGAAGCTGCCCTTCTCGCGCTCGCGCGTGGCGCGGGTGGCCAACGGCGGCCGTACGGTTGTGGGCTACGCGTGCTGGTGGATCGTGGGTGACGAGGTGCATATCCTCAACCTGGCCGTCCATCCGGATTATCGCCGCCGCGGCATCGGCCATGCGATGGTGCAGCTCGTCCTGGACGATGCGGCACAGCAGGGGGCGGCGTCGGTCAGCCTCGAGGTCCGGCGCGAGAACGAACCCGCGCAGCACTTGTACCGCGCGTTCGGCTTCACCGAAGCGGGCGTGCGCCGCAACTACTACGGCCCAGGCAAGGACGCCATCATCATGACCTGCGTCCTGGCCGACCGGCGTCCCGTCCCACACGGCTAGGAGCCCACGCCTTTCTGCGTTGACCGGCGTGCGACG
>JBBITY010000244.1:0-1499 GCA_037440565.1 Desulfurellales bacterium | reverse complement strand
TATCCATGCAGCGCGATGGGGGAGATCCCCCGCATCAGAAGCGCCGAATGCCCGGGTTGCCGGCCGCCGAGAGCGGACATCGAGCGCGGGAGGTTCTGTTGATGCGCACGTCGATGAGGCGAACGATCGAGTTATTGGCCTGTGGGCTTGCCGTGCTGTCCGGCTCGCCCGCCGCGGGATCGCTCGACCAGCAGTTCTTCGTTTCCAACAACAACAAGCTGTACTACGTGGTGAAGTCCGATGCCGGGTCGGGGATCGGGACGCAGGTCACCAGCATCATGATGACCAACGGGACGGCCCTGAACGTCAACGAGACCTCCAACCCGGCGGATCCAGTGCTCACCTCGATGGCCACCAAGCTCTCGGGTACGGTCTTCGGCAGCATCAAGCGAACGCCGCTGCTCACCGGCTTCGCGTCCAACGACGTCGTTGCCAATGACGGGTCGCTCGCCAACGGTTCCTTCGACCCCTCGGCGAACAACGGGGACGGGTTACTGACGCTGCCCGGGGGCACGCGCACGGTCGCCTTCGACGGGTCCGGGACGGAGCCGGTCCAGGACATCACCGGCAGCAGTGGCGCGGGCGTCACTTTCGTGCCCGCTGCGGTGACCACGACGGTGACTCGGCGGGTCGGGCTGACCTTCTCCAATGCGCAGACCATCGTTTTCCCGAACCCCGCCGGTCCCGTGGTGACGTCCAACGGAGCCACCTGTTCGGGAGGGGGCTGTGGAGCAGGGATCGTCTGCGATCCGGCGAATGACGGCGGCGCGGACACCGCCGCGTGTGGCGGATGCGGCGGGACCTGCGGCAACTTCGGCGGCGAGGTGTCGACGCAGAACGTCAGCTTGGACGAGACCCGGGATTCCCGGGTCGGGAACGACGCGGGCGGCGCGGCACAGCAGAACGCGGTCGACGGCTTCCTGCTCAAGCACAACACCGACATCATCGTGTTCATGGTCGACGGAGCTGGGCAGCAGGCTTTTGGCCTGAGCTCGTCGGGCTTTTCCGTCAACGCCGAAACGCTGAGCCAGCGCACGGTGCTCGATAGCACGGGCGACGCCGACAACAGCAACTTCCGCAGCGAGCAGGAACGCCCGCCTCCGCCCCCGCCACTGAAATGTGCACCCGTGGCGTCGGAGCAGGGCTTGATGCTGCTCGCGCTGGCGCTCATCGCCGGCGGCGCGCACCGCCTGCGGCGGCGCGCGTCTTCGTGAGGCCCTTTCGAAGACACCCCTCGGGGTGGAGCAATGCTCCACCCCTCAAGTCCGGTGCTTTGATTTCGCTGGCTCTGCGGCGCGGCGGGCGAGCTGATCCAGCAGGCGGAGAACGGCGGTGCAGTTCTCCTCGATGCGGCTGAGAAACTCGTGTTGCTCCTCGCTCAGGGGGGGGCCCCCAGCGGTACGCAACAGGTCGACGTACCCGAGGATGTTGCCCACCGGATTGCGGAGGTCGTGTTCGAGTACTCGCACCAGCTCCATCACCTCGGGCGCGCGTTTGAG